>CABUDB010000194.1 GCA_902490245.1 uncultured Collinsella sp. | reverse complement strand
CATTGGATTTCTGACGTGGGATGACATCTTCGAAAACAAGTGGCGGTTTCATCGCGCGCTCTTCGGCACGAATCGCACGCGAAATCTGCGCGCGCGAGGGCATCGATACCGTCACGCTCTCGGGCGGCGTGTTCATGAACCGACTTTTGCTTCAGCTCTTTACCCACGAACTCAAAGACGCCGGTCTTGCCCTCTTGGTCCCCCACGCCGTGCCCGTCAACGACGGCTGCATCGCCTACGGTCAGGCCGCCATCGCTCGCGCTCGTCTCGCGCAGACAGCATCGCGATAGGCGTTTTGTCAGCCTGCGCGCCGCCGTCTCACAGGTGTAACGCGTTTGCTCGTGACTCCCGCGAGCGCTACCATCAACTGATGGGTAATTAGGCGCCTATCCAGCGCAAAACGTATAAAAGGGGAACATTATGTGCCTTGCCGTTCCCGGTAAAGTGGTCAAACGCGACGACGACCTTAAGGCGACCGTCGACATGATGGGCATCGAGCGCCCCGTGTCGCTGCGACTCGTGCCGACGGCGCAGGTTGGCGACTACATTCTCGTACACGCCGGCTTTGGCATCCAGATTGTCAACGAGCAGGAAGCGCAGGAAACGCTCGAGCTTGTTAATGCCATGTCCGAGCTGGTCGAAGAAGACCAGCTCGCCACCAACCCGGCCGAGGCATACTAGTGGCGGCGGCGCAGCCGGTTCGCTCCGGTATCGACTTTTCGGCATTTCGCGACCCCAAGCTGGCTCGCGAGCTCATCGAGCGCATTCATGAGCTTGTCGGCGGCCGCGCCATCAACCTTATGGAAGTCTGCGGCACGCATACCGTGAGCATCGGGCGCTATGGCTTTCGCTCCATTATGCCGGCCGGGCTCAAGCTGCTGAGCGGCCCGGGCTGCCCCGTCTGCGTTACCGCCAACCGCGACATCGACCACGCGATCGCGCTCGCCAACATAGACGGCGCCATCATCACCACCTTTGGAGACATGATGCGCGTGCCCGGATCATCCACCTCGCTCGCTGCGCAAAAGGCGGCGGGGCGCGACATCCGCATCGTCTATTCCCCGCTCGACGCGCTCGACATTGCCGAGCAAAACCCCGATCGCCCGGTCATTTTTATGGGCGTGGGCTTCGAGACCACAACGCCCACCATCGCCGCCGCCATTTTGGAGGCCGATGCACGCGGACTCCAGAACTTCTCGGTCTACTGCGCCCACAAGACCACGCCGCCGGCGCTGCGCGCCATCGCCAACGATCCCGAGACCACTATCGACGGCTTTATCCTGCCGGGCCACGTCGCCACCATCACGGGCTTGGCGCCCTTTAGCTTTTTGGTCGACGAGTTCGATACCCCGGGCGTGGTCACGGGATTTGAACCAGTCGATATCCTGCAAGGCATCTGCATGCTGGTCCAGATGGTTGTCGAGGACAGGCCCGCGATTGGCAACGCCTACCGCCGTGGCGTCAACACAGACGGCAACCTCGTGGCGCGCCAGCTGGTCGAGCAGGTATTTGAGCCGTGCGACGCCACGTGGCGCGGGCTGGGGCCGATTGCCAATTCGGGTCTTTCCATCCGACCCGAATTCGCGCGCTTTGATGCCGGCGCCCGCTTTGACGTGCCCATTGAACCGACGGTTGAACCACGCGGGTGCCGCTGCGGCGACGTGCTGCGCGGTGCCATCACGCCGAGCGACTGCCCGCTGTTCGGCCACGCATGTACGCCCGAGCATCCCGTCGGCCCCTGCATGGTGAGCTCCGAGGGCAGCTGCGCGGCGTACTACCGCTACCGTAACTAGCCCGGACGCACCCGCACACTGGCACCACCCACGATTGGAGTTTTCGATATGTCCCATAGCGTTACCGATAGCACCGTCCTGCTGGGTCACGGCTCCGGCGGTCAGATGATGAAACGCATCATCGACGAGGTCTTTTTGGATGCCTTTGGGTCGCCCGAGCTGCTCGAGGGCAACGATGCCGGCGTCGCCGCACTGCCCGCGAGCGGGCGCATCGCCATGTCGACCGACAGCTTTGTGGTGACGCCGCAGTTCTTCCCCGGCGGCAATATCGGCCGACTCGCCGTGTGCGGAACCGTCAACGATGTCGCGACCTCGGGCGCCAATGTGCGCTACCTGTCGTGCGGCTTTATCCTCGAAGAGGGCTATCCCATGGACAAGCTGCGTCAGATTGTGCAGACTATGGCCGAGACGGCGCGCGAGGCGGGCGTGGCGATCATCACCGGCGACACCAAAGTGGTTGAGCGCGGCGGGGCCGACGGCGTCTACATCAATACCGCCGGCGTGGGCGAAGTGCCCGCGGGTGTGGCGCTCAGTGGCGCAAACTGCCAGCCTGGCGATGTCATCCTGGTGTCGGGCACACTCGGCGACCACGGCATTGCCATCATGAGCCAACGCGAGGGCTTGGCGTTTTCGAGCAACATCGAAAGCGATGCCGCACCGCTCAACCACCTGATAGCCGACGTTCTGGCCGCAGCCCCCGACACGCGCTGTTTCCGCGACCCCACGCGCGGCGGCCTTGCATCCACACTCAATGAGTTTGCACAGGCCAGCGGCGTTGCGATGGAGGTCGATGAGGACGCCGTGCCCGTGCGCCCCGACGTACAGGCGGCTTGCGAGATGCTCGGCTATGACGTGCTGCAGGTGGCAAACGAGGGCAAGATGGTCGCCGTGGTGCCGGCCGAGCAGGCCGATGCGGCTCTAGCCGCCATGCGTGCTGCCCGCTACGGCGAGAACGCCGCGATTATCGGCCGCGTGCTGCCGCTTGGATCGGACGCTCGACCCGCCGTGCGCGTACGCACCGGCTGGGGCTCGACCCGCATCCTCGACATGCTCGTGGGAGAGCAGCTGCCGAGGATTTGCTAACGGCAAAGGCTCGCGGCTGGCGCAGCGCGGTTCAAGGCCGGCAAGGATATTCAGATTCCAAACGTGCCCGATACGCAGGCCCAGTATCATGGAGTGCGTTTTATTACTCAAACGGCAGGAGCACCCATGGCGGCAGCGTTTTCCCATGTGATTTTTGACCTCGACGGCACCGTCCTCAACACGCTCGAGGACCTGGCGGCCGCCGGCAACCATACCTGCGAGACGCACGGCTGGCCCACGTTTGCCGTTGACGAATACCGCTATAAGGTGGGAAACGGCATGCTCAAGCTAGTCGAGCGCTTTATGCCCGCCGAGTACGCGGGCGACGGGCGCGCCTTTGAGCAGACGCTTGCCGAGTTTAGGGCCTATTACGGCGAGCATAAGGAGGATCACACCGCCCCCTACACCGGCACGATCGAGATGCTCGACCGCCTGCGCGCCGCGGGCATCCAACTTGCCGTGCTCACCAACAAGGATCACATTTCGGCGGCCCCGCTTATCGAGAAGTACTTTGGCCCCGACCGCTTTGCGCTGGTCCAGGGACGTGTCGACGCTTTTCCGCCCAAGCCCGAAGCGCCCGTCACGCTGCATGTGATGGAGGAGCTGGGCGCCGACCCGGCAACCACGCTCTATGTGGGCGATTCCAATGTCGACGTCCTGACCGGTCACAATGCCGGCCTCAAGAGCGCGGGCGTCAGCTGGGGCTTCCGCGGCCGCGCAGAGCTCGAAGCAGCCGGTGCCGACTACGTGGTGG
Source organism: uncultured Collinsella sp. (assembly GCA_902490245.1). Classification (GTDB taxonomy): domain Bacteria; phylum Actinomycetota; class Coriobacteriia; order Coriobacteriales; family Coriobacteriaceae; genus Collinsella. Next base: position 96 of record CABUDB010000194.1, on the reverse strand, counting down.
ACACCCAAGCAGAGCTCGCGGCGCTGATTCTGGGCGAGTAACGAGCAGCACCGCTTAACGCAACCGCATCGATTCTGTCGCGCGGAAAGCGCATCC
>CABUDB010000193.1 GCA_902490245.1 uncultured Collinsella sp. | reverse complement strand
AAATCGCCGCATCTACTCTGCAGACGAAGATCCACCATCAACGATTGCTTGCTCGGACTCAGGAATCCCATCGGCACCCGTGCTCTGTTCTTGCTCCACCTCTTCGCTGATTGCGGAGGCGGGGGTCGAGCCCTTCGCGCCCACGATGTAGGCAGCTCCAAACCCTAACGCAATGGCAATCAAGGTCAAAATCACGTAGACAGGCCAATGGCGCTTAATATACGAAAACACGTTGACTCCTTAGAGCTCCGTCTACGAACGGCGGATAACCTCGGTCACGACCTCGGATACCGTGGCAATGTTCGTCGGGTTGACATTGTGGGGCAGGTCGTCCTCGGTACGAGCGCAAGCCAGACGCGTGCCGTCCACGCCGGCGATGGTGAGGGCTCGGCGGCTCGCCTCGAGGGCGGCGTAGGCATCGGTCTTGGCATAGGGCATCTCGAGCGCGCCACAATCGACATGGAACGACTTGCACACCTTGCTGACCAGGTTCATGATGCGGCGATCGCCCTTGAGCAGCTGCTGTTCGCCCTCAACCGTCACCACCGAAAGCCTACCGGCGCCGACGGATTCAAGATTGATGAAGAAGACGCCGCGGAGCTTATCGCGATGCGAAGCCAAGAAGGCCTTCATACCGGCGCCATCACAATCCGAGGCGCCCGTTGCCACAAACCAGATATCGTGACCGAGCAGCTCATCGTCGCCCATAGAGGCGACAGCCGAGAGCATATCTTCGGAAGAAGCGCCGTCGGAAGACGTAGCGCCGCCCTTCCAGCCATCGTTATCGTCCTCGAAATTATCCCACGAACCGATGCCGCGACCGGACTTCTTGGCATCGTAATCGTCTTCGACGCCCAGCCAGTCACTCATGCTGTCCTGTTCGTTTTTCTTTTTACGACCGAACAGGCCGCCCAGGCCGCGCTTGCGAGACTTAGGTGCCGCAGGGGCGGGAGCCGAAATGGTCTCGATCGGCTGTGCGCCCGACGCAACGGGCATAGGAGGCGCAACGGGTGCCGATGTGGGTTCGGGACCCTGAGCGGTAGCAAAGGGGTCGTTGACCTGTGCGGAGGGATCGGGAAGGTCGAACAGCGACGTGCGAGACGCAACGTTTGCCTGCTTCATCGACGGCAGCGACGGATCGGGGACCGAAGCCAGCGGAGACGAGGAGGGTGCAGGCGACGGTGCCGACGCCGGATCGGGAACATTCATCTGCGGACGCGGCGATGCTTGGGAGGAAATCTGGGCCATAAGGGAATCGACCGTTTCGTCCTGAGTGGGAGCGACATCGGCAACCGTGGCACCGGAACCACTCGGGATCGGCATGGTGAAAATCTGCGTGGAGTAAGGCCTCGACCCATCTGTCTCGGGAGCCTCGGAAACCGCAGGCACTTCCTCCTGCTCGACCTCGGTCGAATCACCTTGATCGGCTGCCGCGTATTGCTCTTCGTCACAGTTGACCTCGACGGGCTCGTGCCCGGCGACATCTTGGATTTCGGCAGCATCAATAGGCTCGTCATCGTCTGCCGCGTCGCCCTGCTCATCGGAAACAGGAAGGGGCTCGGCAATCGCGGTGCCTTGCTTTTCAAACGTTATCGTGGAATCGAACTGCGCGGCATCAAACGACATGGTGCTATCGACGTGCTGCTGAGCCTCAAAGGACGTTGTAGCTTCGGCGGCGTCGACAGGCACGGACTGCATAGCCTCGTTCTGCTCGAACTCTTGCGCCGCGCGCTCACGTGCCGCCTCGGCTGCCTGCTGCTGAGCGATAGCCTCCTGCTCGGCAGCCTCGCGTGCGGCAGCGCGCTTCCCCTCGAAATCGTCGACAAATTTCCTGCCCTTTGCAAGCGCACCCTTAAAGAAGTTGGAAGCGCTGGCGCCAATCGATGAGAACGCGGATGCAATATCGGCATGGGGCGTTGCCGCGGGAATCTCGGCCGAGAAATCAGTATCGCTCTCGTAAGACACGCGCCTCGGCTGTTCAGCGTAATCGTCGTCAGGCTCGTCCGTAACGTCTTGCGCCGGCGCGGCGGGAGCCAAAATGTCCAGTCCTGCCGCGGGATCGATCGCGGACACCGCCTCGGGCTCGGCAACGGCAGCGGCAACCGCGGCAGACTCATCATCCACGGCGACAACGGGCGCAGATGCAGTCACGACGGGGGCAGGCTCGGGCTCAAACGTCGGCTCCTCGCCTTCCTCGTAATCGAGCGTGCAGGACTCGGGAAGCATTCCGAGCGCACGGATGGCATCCGAACCAAAGCGGATGTTGCCGGCGGCATTGCGATAGAGTCTGGGCTCGGGCTCGGCCGCGACAGGCTCCTCCGCCGGCTCGGCAGTGGGAACCTCGTCATTGAACTCTTCGGCCTGGACAGCCTGATTCTGATCCTCGGGCACGATGGCGCCAATCAGCGTCTCGTCGGCAGACGCACCCTCAAAGCCCTCGATCTGCTCGTCGAAAGCCTCGCCCTGTTCGGGCTCGGTCTGAGCGTCGGGAGCAATCGGCTGACCGAACTCGTCCTCGGCGTAGGTAGGCTCTTCATACTCGATGGTGTTGCCGTAGTCGTTTTGCTGTTGGGCCGCGGCATACTCCGCTGCTGCGCGCGCCATCTCCTCGGCACGACGCTTCTGCTCCCCAAAATAGGTATCGAACGGAACATCGTCGGGAAACTCGTTTTCGCCCTGGAAGGGAGCAACGTTGTCCATAACGCCGAGCATAGCGGCGACAGAAGACTTGTTGCACACTGCGCCGGACGTATAGGGAAGCACAAAACGGTTAGAAATGATGTTTGCCGCGTTGGCGAGCGCAACGAGGGAAGCGAGGATCGCGACAATCCACAGCAGAACCTTGAGCGCGCCGGGGAGCGGCAGGATACGCAAGATGGCAACGGCAGCAGGGGCAACCGTGGCAACGGGCAACAGCTTGGCGATGAGCGCACGATACGAAGCATAGGGCTCGCGGGCGAGCAGCTCAGCACGGGGAGAGTCGTAGTGTGCGACAACGACCACCGGGCGGTTGCGCGGAGACGCGAGCGGGCCCGAGGCCTTGTGGTAGGCGATGACATTTTGGCTCACGCCCGTCTTGCCCAGGCGCGAAACCACGGGGTGGCCCGTGCGCTCGAGCACGTAAAGAACGGCGCCGACAATGGCCAGCAAGGTGCCGACCAAGCCGATGCCGCCACCGATGCCCATCAGCAGGGCGCCGGCAAACGCAAGAATACCGGTAACGGCAAATGCCAACCTGCTGGGCGCCGGGGCATTGAACTCCTGAACCTCGGGATCAAAGCCGTGGTTGCGGAAGATCTGAGCGATATCCTCGGCAGCCAAGCGCTCTTCTTCGCTGCATGCCGGCGTGATGCCGGTGTTCTGCAGCAGGTGGTTAATATAGTTCTGGGTGTTCGCCATGTGCGCTCCACATCCATAATCCGACAAATAGGCCCAATGCATGCACATTAGAACCGTATATAGTCGAAAGTATACCCCGAGCGAGCGCAAACGACCGAATTCGGGCCATCTTAACGCCCCGAGCGGACAAGGATATAGCCTAATCTCCATATCGGACTAAAATCATGGCAGCAAACCACCTTCTCATGCGAGGACTCTATGACGGCAAGCGACGCGACCGCGACAATAAAAAAGGGGAATTCGGAGCCCAGTTTCGATAAAACGGCTCAGCGCATCCTCAATCTTTTCTTTGTGCTCAACAGCTCCCCCGAACCGCTGACGACCGAGCAGATC
>CABUDB010000192.1 GCA_902490245.1 uncultured Collinsella sp. | reverse complement strand
TGGCCTCGCGCACGCTAGTCGCAAAAGCGCTGGTCTGCCCCACTGCCTCGTCAGCGCGCCCAAACGCCATGAGCGCGGCGAGATCCTGCCCGCCATCGGCGATACGAATCTTGGAGCTTAACGCACAGGCAATCTCAAAGCGCATGGCGACGTCCTCGTCTGCCCCGCGCGCACCGAACCGGTTGAACACGGCGCTCATGCGCGTGCGCGGCACACCTACTCGACCTGCCAGTTCAATGACGCGCGATGCCGATGCCGCGGACGACACCGCCGCATCGCCAACGACCAGGCAACGGTCGCTCGCCGCCACCGCAGCCGCCACGGCGTCGCCCCAAAAGACCGAGGTATCGATAAAGACCACGTCGGATTCGCGACGCAGAACATCAAGCAGTAGCTCCACCGGACGCGCCATGAGCTCGGCTTGCTCGGGCGCTGCGACGGGACCCCAGAGCGTAACGCCCGGTGCCACGCGCATCGATGTGGCTACGATATCCGGCTCGGTGAGCGTGCCCGCCGCCGACGGCTCGATAAGTGCCGCCATATCGCGCGGAGCATCGACGCCTAACAAGTCGTAAAGGTTTCCAAACATCAGGTCCAGGTCGAGCACGGCGGCACGCAAGCCCAACAGCGACGATGTGTGTGCCATGGTGGCAACGATCGTCGACTTGCCGCAACCGCCCGAACCCGAAATGGCGCAGATGACCGGAGCTCGATGCGGCGAAGCGGTAGCGTCTGCCGGCGGCATCGGAGGCGGCGGGGCGGGCGTCGGTGACAGCGTCCCCGTCTCCCCCGCCGCAACCACGTGCTGCGTCCAAGCCGGCATGGCTGCTTGTTCGGTCTGCGAGGCAGGCTCGTTCTGCGCAATCTGCTCATGCTGCATCAGCGACAACTCGCCGCACCCGGCAAAGCCCTCAACTTCATCGAGTTCATCCGCCAGATTCACGCCGTGCACGTATCCCATATCTACAGCCGGGGAATCGCCAGCATGCTGCGCCGGCCCTCCAGCGTCATCGTATACAAGGGGGTTCCGGGGGCGCCGACCATGCTCGGCTTCCGCTTTTCCATAATCATCAACACGCGGGCCTCTTGTAGCGCGAGGCGCCCCGGGTTCCCTATCAACAAAAGCATCGGGCTCAATCGTCATGCTCCGATCGGAATCAACCGCTCCCTCGCCCGCGCGCCCGTTGCCGCATATACTGTGTGCAGCGATGACCTCGGTCGCCCCCGCGCGAAACAGCCCCTCGATATCCGACGGATCGAGCGCTTCTATCAACACGACCACGCGACTCACGCGGCCTTCGGCCGTCAGGCGCGCAACAGTCTTGCGCACATCTTCGGTATCAAACAGAGACGCCGCGATGATGGCAGCCCCGCGGCGCGACGGAAACGCCCGCGCCATGGAAACCAGCCCGTCCAGGTCACCCACGCGAAGCACCTGTGCACCCACATCACGGCCCTCGACTTCCCGCTGCAACAGCCCGTAATCGCCGCACGCGCAGCACGCAAGCCAGATCGCCTTCATCACTCGTCGCCTCCGCTCTTTTTGCCGCGCGCCGTGGCGGGAATCGTCAAGCTGACCGTTCCCTTGCCCGAGGCTCCCAGCAGTTCCTTGACGTCTTCGGGGTCAGCCGCCAGCGTCACCCATTCGATCTTGCCCTCGCGCGTGGCACCGGAATCCTCACTGGTATCGATCACGTGCGCGCCGCACAGCCGATCGGTCACGCCGTCCTTTTGCACGTACACGTCCACGTAGCTGCCCACGCCCGTGGCACCGCCGACCGAGTGCTCGGCATCGACCGCCACCGAAACGGCAACCTTGCCCTTAGGCACCTCGAGCTTGCGGCTCTCGGCCTTGGTGTAGACATTGCAGATCACGGCGTTTTTGGGAATACGCGAAGTCGTCACGTCGCCGCGCACCTGGCGCAGCTCGGTCGCCGCGTCACGCGGCAGCAGGCTCGTCAGCCATTCCTGGGTTATGACATTGGTCTCATCGAGGGTCTCGCCCACATCGATATCGCGCGCCGCGACGCAAACCTCGACGCGATCGCCACCGTACTTGGCCAAGGTCTCAGCCTGGACCTGTTCGGCTTGCGAGCGGATCGACGAGCCGTAAACCATGCAGAGCAGAGCAGCGAGCACGCCCGCGACCAGACTGATGGCGATGCGCTTGCTCTTGTTCACGGCCGCTCCTCTCATGGCAGTGCCGGGCGAATGCCCGTACCACCATTGTCTGAGCGGTCAGAGTGCAAAGCGGCGCAATCGCAATCTTGGTTTTCGATGTCAAACCAATCGCTGACCAAAAGCTGACCAGCCCGTCAAGCTCGTGGCAAGGTTTTGGTCAGCACGTCAGCAAACTGTATGTTTCGAAGCTTTTCCGCAGCAAAAAAAGCCGTCTCCCGAACAGTTGGGAGACGGCTGTCATAGGAAAAATCAATTACAGATGGACATCGGGATCGAGCATTTGAGCGCTCACGCGCATGGATGACGCCAGGTTTTGGAACGTTTCCAGACGCAGGCTATCGATCTGCCCGGCGTCCTCGGCCTCGCGAACGGCGCAGCCCGGCTCATGGGTATGCGTGCAATCGCCAAACCGGCACGCGCGCGATGCCTCGACAATCTCGGGGAAAGCGCGCGCCAGACCCCGCTCGTGACCCACGAGCGGCAGGCTGCGCAGGCCCGGGGCATCGGCGATCACGCCGGCGTCGCCCGGCAGTGCCACCATCACGCGCGCGACGGTAGTGTGACGGCCCTGATCGTCGCGTTCGCGCACACCGCCGGTCGCCAACGTATCGTGGCCCAGCAGCGCATTGAGCAGCGTCGACTTGCCGGCACCCGACTCGCCCAGAATCATGGCGCAGCTCCCGGCGGGCACGCAGGCACGGACCTCGTCCAGGCCGCGGCCCTCGGCAGAGGACGTCACGATCACACGCACGTCCGGACCCACCAGGCGGCGCGCGCGGTCCAGATCGCGCTCGAGCTCCTCGGCATCGCAGCGATCAGCTTTGGTGAGTACCACCACCGGCTCGGCATCGCAGTCGAGCGCCAACACCAGCGAGCGCGCCACGCGGTCGAGCAGCACCTCACCGGCACCGAGCGCCTGCACGATTAGCACGCTATCCACGTTGGAGCAGAGCACCTGGCGCTCTCCGCGGGCACGGCCGCGCCAACGCTCAAAGCTCGTACGGCGCGGCAGCACGCATTCAATCACGCCCATATCGTGCCCGGGAGCGCGGCGCACCGCCACACGATCGCCCACGGCAGGCAGCAGGACCTCGTCCCCACCGCGCGACTTGGCAAATCCCACGGCATGCTCGGCGCGGAAGGTATCGTCGGCAGTCGCCACCAGCGGAAACCCACGATCCAAGCGCACCACGGCGCCAAGTTGCATCTGCTCGGGCTCCTCGGCATGTGCGCAGAAATCATCAAAGGCAGCCTGCTGAGCTTCATCGACCGGCAGGTCATCAAACGCCGGAACATCCTGCAGCGCGTCAAGCCCCGGTACACTCGCCAGCAACTCCTCAGCAGATGCAGGGGGTTCGGTCGCGAGCTTCCGACGACGATCGCGCTTAGCCCGCGCCCCCGTCGTCTTTTTCTTCGCTTTAGCCTTAGCCTTGCCCACAGATGCCTCCCAGCACAAAACCACACAACTGAGCAGGTATTTTAAATCAAAAAGAGCTGGCCGGGCAAAGCCCGACCAGCTCACAAACTTTCCCTCAGCCAATGGTCCCGAGAGGTTAT
>CABUDB010000191.1 GCA_902490245.1 uncultured Collinsella sp. | reverse complement strand
GACTGCACCTTCCCGCTGGACGAGAGCCTGTCCTATGAGGCCGCCTGTATGTTTGAGCCGATGGGCGCCGGTGCGCGGATTAGCGATGTCCCGTATCATAGACAGCCGTTGACGCCTCAGTTGCGTCACCACATGGCCGCCAGCGTAGCTCAGTTGGTAGAGCACCGCTCTCGTAAAGCGGGGGTCACCGGTTCGAGCCCGGTCGCTGGCTCCATTGCACAAGATAGCCGCCTTCGGGCGGCTTTTTTGTTGCCGATTTCTGGCGAACATCCGCCAATCCAAGCACAACGCCGCCGATAACTCCCCTACTCAACAACAAGCCCCGCCAACCGCAATCCCCAAAGGAACCGCGATCAGCGGGGCTTAAACGCGCTCCCCAAGGGGAATCACGCTAGCTCACGAGCAGCGCGCTACTCCTCCCAGTAAGCATCTGCAAGCAGCTTAAAGCAAATCTTCTTGACCGGCTGTGCGCCATCGCCCGGGAACTCGAGCGTGGGCATGTGAGGCTCGCCGGCAACGAACAGTGCAAACTTATCGTCGGCAAGATCGCCGGCGATCTAAGCGTCGGAATCGACCAGATCGTAGTCGTCCTTCTCGTCAAACTCCTGAACCAGCGTCAGGCTGCCCGTGGCGACCTTAAAGGCCTCGCGACCCTCGACGTCGATCTGCAGGTCGTGATAGCGCTGATGCGTCTCATAGTGAGCCTCGGCCTCGGGACGCGTCGTGGGAGACATGACGTTCGCAAAGACCTTCTCACCCAAAATCGGATGGCTGCCGACCTCGAGCTGTGCCGGGTCGTTCTCCTCGAGCCAGTCGATCAGCACGTCGAGGCCCTTGAGCATTCCGCGGTACTCCTCGATATCGCCCAATGCACCGTAAATCATCTAAATCCCCTCTCGGATCGCTTCTTTGGCGGCTAATCGGCAAACGCGTTACCGATGCTGTTGCCACCCACATACGCCTCGACCAGGGTAAGGTCGGGATTGAACACGACAAACTCGGCGTCGCGCCCCAGCATAATGCTACCGCACTTGTCGTCGACATGAGCTAGCAAGCAATGCCGGGGCCGACGCCCAGGCTTTTACAGCTCGGTCACGACAACGCCGTTGTAGACCTCGTCCCAACGGTCCATGACCAGATGGCCGGTCATGGGATCCATGGCATTGAGCTTGCCGCAGGTGTTGGCGGTACGCAGCACCGTCTCGTCATCCGCGCCAGCAGCAATCGCATGCGCGAAGCCGGCAATGGTCGAATCGCCAGAGCCCGTAGCGTTAACGGCGGGGATATCGGGGGTCTTGGCGCGGAATGCACGGCCATTATGGAAGCCCACGGAGCCGGCAGCGCCCATGGACACGACGACCCAGGGGATATCGGAGAAGCGGGCATCAGAGGCGAGCGCGGCGCGGAGCTCGTCCACATCGTCGGTGGTAAAGCTCGTGCCCAGAAGGCCGTTAATCTCGGTCAGGTTAGGCTTGACCAGCTCGGGCTTAATTTCGGACTTAAGGGCGGCCTCGAGCGAAGCACCCGAGGTATCGAGCAGCACCTTGGCGCCGGCGTTCTCGGCAATACCCGTGATCTTGGCGTAGTAGCCCGCCTCGACACCACGGGGCAGCGAACCCGAGATGGTAACGACAGCGGCCTTGCTCGCAAGCTAGGCGAACTTGGCGGTAAAGGCATCGAGCTCCTCGGGGGCAATCGTCGGGCCGCTCTCGAGTAGCTCGGTCTGGTTGCCGGCGTGGAGGATGTTAAGGCAAATGCGAGTCTCGCCCTTGATGGGTACAAAATCATTCTTAATGCCGTTGGCATCCATGAGCTCGGCCATGTAGGCGCCCATGTGGCCGCCGAGTAGACCGGTTGCCACAACGTCGTCGCCCAGCTGACCCAGTACACGGGCCACGTTGAGACCCTTGCCGCCGGCGGTCTTTTCGGGCGTCACACGGTTAACGTCGTCGATAATGAGCTCATCGAGCTGATAGCGTGTATCGACGGACGGGTTCATCGTAACGGTGAGGATCATTTTTAGCTCCTTATCTCGCAGGCTCCTTGTGCCTCGCGATACGAGTCGACAAAACGGAATTACAGAATCTCAATCGTGAACGAGCGAACGACGGTCTCCTTGGGCTTGGCGACAAGGCAGCCACGCTTATGCTCAAGCACGTCGTCCTCATCGGAGCAGGTCGAAAGGCCGCCCCAAGGCTCAACTGCCACAAAATCACCCTCGGGCTTGCTCCACACAATGAGATATGGGAAGCCCTCAAAGCTCAGGCGGACGCCCTTGTCCTCGCCCTTTTTGGAAAGCGTGACCTGGCGGCTCTCGAGCACGTCAAAGATGGTCTCCGCAAAATCGAAGAGCTCGTGCGACAGGGGCAGCGTCTTTCCCACCATGGGGTTCTTGGAGCGCTTGTCCACGTCAATCAAGCCAGTCGAAGGGACAGCGGTGCAAAGCTCTGCAGCCTCTTCTTTCTCAAAGCGCAACTCGTAGTCCGTATAGGCCTCGCCCTCATCGAGCGGGCACCTAAAGCCGGGATGCCCACCGATAAAGAACGGCATATCCTCGGTGCCCTCGTTGGTAACCTCATAGGAGACACGCACGGCGGCGTCCTCGAGCGTATAGCGGGCGACGAGCCTAAACGGATACGGATAATCGCTCAGCAGCGCGGCGTTATCCTCCGAAGCCAGGCACATAGCCAACTCGTTCTCGCCTTGGCTCAGCAGCTTCCACTCCTGCTTGCGCGCAAAGCCGTGGCGAGCGAGCTTTACATGATGCCCGGCAAACGTCATGGCGCTGTTGTCGCGCAAGCCTCCGCAAATCGGGAAGCAAATCGGCGCCTGGCCGGACCACACGGTGGGATCACCCTGCCACAAGTACTCGCGACCTCCGGCCTCAATCGAGGTAAACGAGCCACCAGCCGTGGAAACCTTAATAGAAATCGAATCGTTGGAGAGAGCGTATTCCATTACCCATCCTTTCGAACAACTGCTTTATTTCACGCAAGCGCCCGTTTCAATCCTAACCATAGAACAAACCCGCACGCTCATCGATGCGTCCGGTATCCCGGCCATGTAACGGGGTACCATACAGACATTGATGCAATTACAGCTGAAAGGCCTTCTTATGCGAACCATCATTCTTTATGCCTCACGCCACCACGGCAATACGAAAAAGCTCGTGGACGCCATCGTCGAGGCGCACCCCGAAATCGATACCCTCGACGTGAAAACACTCGGCAAAAACGAGTATCCCAACCTGCACGAATACCATCTGATTGGTGTCGCCACGGGCATCTATTACTCCGAGATCGACAAGGACATGGCACGCGTGCTCACTAACGTGTTGCAGCCGCAGGACAAGGTGTTTGGCCTTATGACCTACGGTGGCAAAAACAAGTGGTACGGCAAGGATATCGATGGCATCTGCCGCATGAGGCAGGCCATCTTTATGGGTCTCTACCGCTGCCCCGGCTTTGATACATGGGACACGTTCAAACTCGCCGGCGGTGTCCAAAAGGGGCACCCGACCGCTGAGGAAATTAAGGGTGCCGTCGACTTCTTCGACAAGATCGAAGACGAGTATGGAGACATCATCGTCGAAGAGTACGCCAAGCGCGAGAAGCGCCTAGCATACGAGAAGGAGCATCCTGCAGGAGGCCTGGTGGCCGGCGTTAAGCGTACGGCAAAGAAAATCGCTCGGCCGCGCTGCTGGATATGGACGCGGACACGATGCAGACGCATCTGGCGGGCCA
>CABUDB010000190.1 GCA_902490245.1 uncultured Collinsella sp. | reverse complement strand
GATACGGGGCGCGGAAAGCACGGCGATTATCATCAGGCTGCACCACCCAAAAGCCGCCGTAATGGCGTCGAGGGCCTGCTCCCGGAGCATATCGGCTACGAGAACGGCGTGCTGGGCGGCGTCGTGTCGACCCTGCGCGCGTATGTCCAGCCGGGCGATGCGGTGCTGGTCCACAGCCCCACCTACATCGGTTTTACCAAGTCCATCGAGGCTGCGGGCTATCGCATTGTCCACAGCCCGCTTAAGCTCGACGATCAGGGCGTGTGGCGCATGGACTTTGAGGACATGGGGCGCAAGCTCGCCCAAAACCACATCCATGCTGCGGTGTTCTGCTCACCGCACAACCCTTGCGGCCGCGTATGGGAGCGCGGCGAGATCGAGCGCGCCATGGATATCTATCGTCAGCACGATTGCGTGGTGATCTCGGACGAGATCTGGTCCGACATCATCATGCCCGGTCATAAGCACATCCCGACGCAGTCGGTGAGCGAGGATGCCCGCATGCGCACGGTCGCCCTCTATGCGCCGAGCAAGACGTTTAACCTGGCGGGCCTGGTCGGCAGCTACCACATCATCTATAACGAGACACTGCACGACCGCGTGTGCGCCGTGTCCAACAAGACCCACTACAACGAGATGAATGTCCTTTCGATGCACGCGCTTATCGGTGCCTACCAGCCGCAGGGCTACGAGTGGCTCGATGAGCTCAACGAGGTTATCGAGGGCAACATTGACTACTTCTGCGATTACGTTGACGAGCATTTTGCGGGCGTGTCCTATTCGCGTCCGCAAGGCACCTATATGGTGTTCTTGGACTGCACCGAGTGGTGTCGCGAGCATGGCCGCGATATTCAGTGGTTGCTCGACGAGGGGGCGCGCGTGGGCGTGGGGTATCAGGACGGCCGTCCGTTCCACGGACCCTGCCACATTCGCGTGAATCTGGCGCTGCCGCTTTCGCGTGTAAGGGAGGCGTGCGACCGCCTGGACCGCTACGTTTTTAATGCACAGTAAGTGAGCGCTGCATGCGGGGCCGTCTGCCAGATTGGCTGGAAGGCCCCGTATGGTAAGGCATCTGTAACCATTGAGCGCAAGCGCGGTTTTGTCTGCTAATATCTTTGCTCTTGAGTCTGTAAACAGGATCGTCTGGAGCTCGATGAAAAGACCTCGTCGCTCGGCCGCCATATCGTTGTTTGTTGCGCTTGCAGTGGTGAGTGCCTTTGTCGTGGCGATAGCCGGCTGTTCCGGGTCGAATGACGGGGCCGCGGCGTCTGCATCAGAAGGCGCGGCCGCCTCGCGGGTCAAAGACGGCAATCTTAAGACGCTCAACGTCGGCAGCGACCTCTATCCGCCGTTTGTGTATAGCGACGAGTACGGCAATATTGTTGGCCTGGATGTCGAGATTTTGACCGAGGCTTTGGCCCGCATTGGTTACAAGCCAAAATACCAGCTGATCGACTGGGAAAAGAAGAAAGAACTGCTGGCGAGCGGCGAGCTCGACTGCGTCATGGGCAGCTTTAGTATGACGGGCCGCGAAAACGAATATCGCTGGGCCGGCCCGTACCTTGCGAGCCGCCAGGTGGTCGCGGTCGATCCCGAGAGCGATATCTACACGCTTGCCGATCTTGAGGGTAAGGTCGTGGCGGTCCAGTCCACCACCAAGCCCGAGTCGATTCTGCTCAATCGTGCCAGTGAAACGTTCCGCAGATCAAAGAGCTCTACTGCTTTTCGGACCGCTCATACCTGAACCCGGCGCTCGTCGAGGGCCTGGTCGACGCCATCGCCGCGCATGAGTCCTCGCTGCTCACCTACGAAAAAGACTATGGCGTAACGTATCGCATTTTGGATGAGCCGCTGCTAGAGGTTGGTTTGGGCACCGCTTTCGATATCAACGATACGCGCGGCATCGACGTTAAACTCACCCGTGCCTACCAAGAAATGCTTGCCGATGGCACCATGGAACGTCTGGTGTCAAAGTACTTTGATGACCCTTCGCCATTTTTGAATATGGAGGGCCTGTCATGATCGATGCGCCCGACCACGCCGCTCGGGAGCGGGGCAATCGTTCGACAGGGGCATGGCTCCTTGTCGCCCTGCTGGGGATAGCGCTCTCGGTTGTTGCCGGCATGATGAGCTACGGCTACACGACAGCTCAGGCCGAGCAGCGCTTTGCCGACGTTGTCGATTACGTGGCGACGCAGAGCCTTTCCTACGATGCATTCAATAGCGCCTATACGACCAAAAACCTGATTCGCGTTATGGAGATCGCCGGAGAGACGGCGCGCGATATGGAGCGCGACGGTTCGGTGGATAACGCCATGCTGGAGCAATATGCCGACCAGTTCAACGTGAGTGCACTGATCGTGACGGACGCATCGGGCAATTTGGTGTCCGAGTCCTCGACAGATGGCGTGGGCTACGAGTCGCTCGCTACGTATCTCAAGGAAGCACCCGTGCTGGAGGTGGCAGCCCATCCGCTTAAGTCCTATACCGCCCGCATTACGCTTTCGGATGATTCGGTCGCAGACATTGGCTGCGTAACCCGGCAGGATGACGAGGGCATCGTTATCGCGGTCAGGCATCAGAGCGCGAAGGCAGTTGCAAGCAATACGCTCAAACTGCAGAGCCTGCTCGGTGGTTATGAGACCATTGACAGCGGCAATATCGTGATCGAAAGCGACGGCAAGGTTGTTGCGACCAATGCCGTTGAACCCACCATATTGGGCGTATTCAATCTGCCTGCGACGGATGTCTATATTGTCGACGGTATAAAGGATCGATGCCCGGCTGGTAAGGTCAGATTGGTTAACGCCGACGGCGAGTGGTATTTGGGCACATTTGGAAAAGCGCGCGGGTTCTACGTGTACACCTATGCCTCGGCACGGCGCTACTTTGAGGTCGTCGCGGCTGTTGCTGCCGGCGTGCTGGTGCTCTACAGCGGTGTTATAGCCGTTGTTGTGATGGTGCGTCGCCGCGCTGATCGTCGACGTTTGACGGACTTGCTGCAGCAGGAGCGCGACTATGGTGATAGACTGGCTAAGGTAGCGCGTGAGGCTTCGTCTTCCAACTCGGCAAAGACGGAGTTTTTGCGTCGCATGAGCCACGATCTGCGCACGCCCATCAACGGCATTCGCGGCATGGTCGAGGTTGGCGATGCCAATGCGGACGATCTGCAAAAGCAGACCGAGTGCCGCTCAAAGATCTGGACGGCATCGGGACTGCTGCTCGACCTTGCCAACGAGGCCCTGGATATGAGTCGCCTGGAGAGCGGGCAAATCGATCTGGAGCTTGTTCCCACAAACTTGGTGACCCTCAACCACGAGGTGCGCGATATTCTGGAGCGCCAGGCCGAGGAGCGTCTGGTGACAATTATCTGCGACCAGCAGACGCTTAATCATCCCTATGCGCGGGTGAGCGTGACGCACCTCAAGCGCTTGTTGCTCAATATTGCCGGCAATGCCGTCAAGTACAACCGCCAGGGCGGCTATGTTCGCCTGGTGTGCCGCGAGGTGGAGCCAGCGGATGGCGTCCCCGTCTATGAATACACGATCGCCGACAACGGTATTGGCATGAGCGAGGAGTTCCAACAGCGCCTCTACGAGCCGTTTTGCCGTGAGGGGCAACAGGTGGAAGGCGCTTCATCGGGAACTGGCCTGGGCGCGCCTATCGCAAAACAGTTGGTCGAGCTTATGGGCGGAACCATGAGTTTTACGAGCGTCTTGGGGCAGGGGACGACGTTTACCATCCGCCTGCCGTTCGAGAAATGCAAGCGCTCCGAGATTCCTCAGGCTGTG
>CABUDB010000189.1 GCA_902490245.1 uncultured Collinsella sp. | reverse complement strand
CGCGTCCTTTTAGGTGAGGCAAACCTTCGCTATTCCTTCTCGCAAGGACTCGGCATGAACACATGGGGGCTCTATAGCTACTACCTCGCCAGCCCCTTCAACCTGCTCTGCGCGCTGTTTCCCGCAGACAAGCTGACGCTCTTCGTGTTTGTTATCTCCGCGCTCAAACTGGGCTGCATCCACATCAGCAGCGCTTGGTATGTGCAAAAGCGCTTTGACCTGTCTAAGCCCGCCATATTCCTGCTTTCCCTCTCGTTCACGTTTTGCAGCTGGACCATCAGCAACCTACGCAACCCGCTCTGGATCGATTGCCTCATCCTGCTGCCCATCTGCGCCTACGGATGCTACGAGCTCATCCGCAAGCAGCGCATGATCTGCCTCGTCATCGCAACGGCGCTCAATGTCATGTTCTGCTGGTATACGGCCTACATCAGCATCCTGTTCCTCTGCATCTTCGTATTGGTTGAGTTTGTCGATTACGTCGCTGCAGAAGGATTTAGCTGGATGCTCACGCTCGACCGGGCCCTACGATTTGCAGGGGCTATGATGCTTGGGCTGCTCCTGTCCGCCTGGACCTTTTTGCCGACCATCCTTGCCATGGCAAAAGGCGGCCCCGTGCTGGCACTTGGTCCCTTGCTTAAAACAGGCCTCAAATCGCTCATCAGGGGCTTCATCCCCGGCATGTGGGTGAATAACGGGAACACGCCGCAGTTCTATTGCGGCGTAATCATGATGTTACTTGCAATAAGCCTACTGTTTAACCGCAAGGTTTCGGCCAAGATACGCATCGCAACGTTCGTCGTCACAGCCGTCCTGATCGCTAGCTCCGTTTTGAGCCCGCTCGAGTACATCTGGTGCGGCATGCGCGTTCCCAACGGGTTCTATTCGCGCACAGCCTTTTTGCTGGGCTTCTTTACGATGTGGGCCGCAGGCTATTCGTTGCAGGTATTCGAGGGCCAGCCCAAATTTCGTCATGTCTATCGACCCGCCGTCGTATTACCAATCCTGACAATCACCGCAATTGAGTTGTTTATCAACGCCCATGTGATGTGGAACCAACTGTACGCAGGCTATTCCGAAGATGCCAACTGTACCTATGTGACTACCGCAACCAACACGATCACAGCCATTCAAGACCAGGATTCTGCGTCATTCTACCGCATCGATCGAACGACCACGCGCACCGATAGCGCCGCCCTCAACGAGGGCTTAGCGCTTGGGTACAACCAGCTGTCGTCCTACTCATCCGCAAATAACCCGCAGGCAATTGCATTGCTCAACTCCCTTGGATACAGCAGCGCCGGCGAGTTTTCGACCCGTTATGCCGAACCCATTCTTGCCGTCGATGCCCTGCTGGGAGTTAAGTACGCCATTGCCGAACACAGCCCCGCAGGATACGTTACGGCAAAGGCAAATCAAACCGACTCCGCAAGCACGGTCTACGAGAATCCCAATGCGCTCAGCGCTGGCATCGTAGCTTCGAGCGGCGTTCAAAACAGCACGTTAGAGGGCAAGAACCCCTTCGAAAAGCAAAATGACCTATACAGCAAAATCCTGGGCCGCGAGGTAGAGCTCTATACCAAAATCGAGGCTACGAACACGGAAAATGGTGAGAACCAAAAGCAATGGAGCGTTACCGTTCCGGCGGAGTCCATCGGATACCTCTACATTAACAAAGATGCGACCGCCGGCAGTTATTGGCCAGTCACCCTTACCATCGACCAGCGAACGATCACAAACGAGGCCTGGAGATTCGACAATAATATCCGCCAGATTGCGGATGCATCGGACGCCCCGAGCCAGCATACGGTGTCAATCGGAGTCGCAGAGGGTTATACGGACATGCCCCAAGACAATGAGCCGGTCTTTTACGCCCTCAATCTGGACGTTTTCGAGCAGATTATTAACGAGCTTAAGACGAACGAATTTGTTCCGACGGTTTTTAAGGACGGAAGGATCGAAGGCGAGTATACCGCCAAGTATGACGGCAACCTGCTGCTGAGCGTTCCGTACGATGAGGGCTGGAACATAACGGTAAACGGAACCGCCGCAGAACTAACGCCCGCCGCCGATAAGGGCCTGTCGTCCCTGAACGTGCAGAAAGGCGCGAATAGGATCGTGATGACCTACAAGACTCCGGGTGCCCTTGCGGGGCTTGCAGTGAGTCTGGCGACCACCGTCGCCCTTGTTGCAGCGGGGCTATACGCCAGGCATAAGAAAAGCCGCCGTTAACAAGCGGCGGCTTTTACTCTCGAAAAGTTAATAGCGGCTAGAGCGTCTTGAGGTACTCCCCCAGCTCTTCCTCCCAGTCGGGCATGTTGAACCCGACCGACTCGAGCCTGGAAAGGTCGAGCGCGGAGTGGACCGGGCGCGGGGCGACGGGACCGGCGGCGCTCGCGTAGTAGTCGGCGGTCGATACCGGCAAGACCTTGTCCCCGTTGCCGTTGGCGGCCTCAAAGACGGCACGGGCGATGTCGGCCCAGCTCTTCACGGCGCCGGAGCCGGTGCAATCGTAGGTGCCGTAGGGGGCCTTCGCGTCCAGCACATGGAAGATGGCCTGCGCCATGTCGCGCGTGAAGGTCAGGCGTCCCAGCTGGTCGTCCACGACGGTGACCTGCGCGAGCCCGTCCTCCGGGTCGGCGACGCGGTCGGACAGCCCCTTCATGGTCTTGACGAAGTTGTGGCCCTCGCCGATGACCCAGGAGCTGCGCATGATGTAGTGGCGCGGGCACCCCGCCACGGCGATGTCGCCGGCGGCCTTGGTCTGGCCGTAGACGGACAGCGGGCTGAGGGGCTCCTCCTCGTCATGCACCTCCGCGGTGCCGTCGAAGACGTAGTCGGAGGAGACGTGGACCAGGGTGATGCCGTGCCCGGCGCAGGTGCGTGCGAGAAGCGCCGGCCCGGTCGCGTTGGCCTTCCAGGCGGTCACGCGGCCCTCGGGGGTCTCCGCTTTATCCACGGCCGTGTAGGCGCCGCAGTTGATCACGGTGCCGTAGAGCGACCAGTCGTACTTGGAGTAGGCGTCCGGGTCTGACATGTCGAAGGTGTCGATGTCGCAGAAGTCGAAGTCCTTGGCGACGCCGCGCTCCTCCGCCAGCGCGCGGACCGCATGGCCCAGCTGGCCGTTGCAGCCGGTGACGAGGGTGCGCCTGGGAGCCATGGGGACGACGTCCTTCAGCATCGGGTGGTTGAGGTCGGCCTCGGAGACGGTGGCCTCGGCCAGCGGGATCGGCCACTCGATGGCGAGCTCGGGGTCGGCGAGGTTCACGAAGGTGTAGGTCCTCTTCAGCTCGAGGGACCAGTGGGCGTCGACCAGGTAGGTGTAGGCGGTGCCGTCCTCCAGGGCCTGGAAGGAGTTGCCCACGCCGCGCGGGACGTAGATGGCCTTGGACGGGTCGAGCGTGCAGGTGTAGACCTTGCCGAAGGTCTCGCTGCCCTCGCGCAGGTCCACCCAGGCGCCGAAGACCGAGCCGCGGGCCACGGAGATGAACTTGTCCCAGGGCTCTGCGTGGATGCCGCGGGTGACGCCGCGGCTGTCGTTGTAGGAGACGTTGTTCTGGACGACCCTGAGATCGGGAATGCCCAGGGCGGTCATCTTGGCGCGCTGCCAGTTCTCCTTGAACCAGCCGCGCGAGTCGCCGTGGACGGCCAGGTCGACGACCTTGAGGCCCTCGATGCCGGTCTCGGCGACGGAGAGGTCCTTCTCGAATGCGATGTCTGCCATGTGGAAAAAGCTCCTATCGAAGAGGTTGGATAACCGGGGGCGCCCGCGCGGGGACGCGGGATCATCCCCATGCCCTGCGGCCCCGC
>CABUDB010000188.1 GCA_902490245.1 uncultured Collinsella sp. | reverse complement strand
GTCCCATGGAAGAGGAAGACGAGTTTGGCATGGAAGTCTTTGGCGACGATGCGCCGCGCCGCTCCAAGGCCAAGCGCAAAAAGCGCGGGCCCGAGGACTCTCCGTTTAGCGTGGCGTCGCTCACGCCCATCCAGATGCCCAACCTGGACCTGGACGCCATGATCGAGGAGCGTCGGTATTTCTCGCGCGACGAGTGGCTCAACATGCTGCTGCGCTCTGCCGGCTATGAGCCCAGCGAGCTTTCGGAGAAGGAGCGCCTGCACTTTATCGAGCGCATGGTGCCGCTGATCGAGCGCAACTACAATCTGTGCGAGCTTGGTCCCCGTGGCACCGGCAAGAGCCACATCTACAAAGAGGTTTCGCCCTACGCCATTTTGCTTTCGGGCGGGCAGACCACCACGGCCAACCTGTTCGGCCGCATGAACTCTATGCGCGCCGATCGCGTGGGCTTGGTGGGCCATTGGGATTGCGTGACGTTCGACGAGGTCGCCGGCATGCGCTTTAAGGACACCAACGCCGTGCAGATCATGAAGGACTATATGGCGAGTGGCAGCTACGCGCGCGGCCGCGACCAGATTAACGCCGATGCCTCCATGGTCTTTGAGGGCAACATCAACGACACCGTGCAAAACGTCCTTAAGACCACGCACCTGTTTGATCCGTTCCCGCCGGAGTTTAACAACGATTCGGCCTTCTTCGACCGTATCCACTATTACCTGCCGGGCTGGGAGATTCCCAAGATGCGCTCGAGCCTGCTGACCGGGCACTACGGCTTAATCACCGACTGCCTGTCGGAGTTTTGCAAGGAGATGCGCCGCAAGGACTTTACGCATCATATCGACCGCTACTTCCGCTTTAACAGCGACTTTAACAAGCGTGACGAGATTGCCGTGCGCAAGTCCTTTAGCGGCCTGGCCAAGCTGCTATTCCCTGACGAGGCTATGGACAAGGATGACGTTCGTTGGCTGCTGGACTACGCCATCGAGGGCCGTCGCCGCGTAAAGGAGCAGCTCAAGATTATGGCGGGCGTCGAGTTTATCGACGTCAACCTGGGCTATATGGATGCCGACAATCCGCAGGACGTGCACGTGGTGCGCGTGCCCGAGCAGTCCGAGGATACGTTGATTCCCGATGGCCCGCTGCTGTCCGGTCACGTGTTTGGCGTGGGCAGGTCGCAGGGCGGCGAGGTTGCCGTGTACAAGCTGGAGAACAAGGCTGTCGCCGGCGAGTGCAAGTTTAAGCACGAGGGCGTTGCCTTTAACAAGCCGGTACGCGATACGCTGGAGGCCGCGTTCGACAACTTTGTGAACCTGGCGAACCGCGTGGCGCCGGGCATGCACATTGGCTCCAAGGACTATCTGCTGTTCTATAACGACCTGCAGAGCAAGGGCCTGTCCGAAGAGGTCTCGCTTGCCGAGTTTGTGGGCCTGTGCTCCGCGGCGTGCAACCGCCCGGTGATGTCCGCGCTGGCGGTTCCGGGAATCTTGCGCATGTCGGGCTCTATGGATGAGATCCGCGGGCTCGAGGACATTATGCGCGTGGCCAAAAACGCCGGCGCCAAGCGCGTGATATTGCCGCTGAGCGCCATCGCGGACCTGCAGAGCGTTTCGTCCGAGATTATCTCGGGGTTGAGCCCGGTGTTCTACATGGATGGCGACCCGGTCGATGCTGCGAAGAAGGCGTTGGATCTATAGGGATGCGAGCGTGCGGGCTTGCGTGCGCGAGGCGTTTGATGCGCACGTGAGCCCGCGGGCATGTTGGCGCGCTGCGCGTGAGGAGGCCTTGCCATGGCGGAAGAACGTTCTGTTGGCGAGCTGCTCGATGAGCTGTTTGGCTTTGAGTCGGTAGCCAAGCGTCAGACGGCGCTTGAGCAGTACGATCGCGGGGAGTTATTGCGCAAGGCGCGCTCCCGCGAGCTACTGGCCGTGATCGGGGGCGTCGAGGCTGCCGAGCGTGCTGCGCGTGAGTCTGCCGTGCGGGCCGTTGACGGGTATGTACGCCGCGTTGAATTTGATTGTCTTGCGCGCGCTCGCAAGCAGGTAGGCGTTGTGGGCCCGTTGCAGATGGAGCGGCGCTACGCTGCCTTTTTGCGTATGGAGGACAAGGCCGAGCTGTTGGCCCGCCTGGAGCAGACGCTTGCGTTTATCGAGGTAAAGCTGCGTGCCAATACGGCGGACAGGGTTCGTGCGGCGTACGATGCTGCGGGGGCTTTGGTGTTGCAGGGCGCGGCGCGCCTGAGCGACGTGCGCGTTGTGGATGCCGTGCCCCTGGATGCCGATCTGCTATGCACGCAGCTGGAGCAGCTGCGTTGTGCCGCCGACGCAACGGACCTTGCCGGCATGATTACGGCGACGTTTGAGTCCGAGCTGAGTGCGACCGGCCCGCAGGGTGCTGACGCGTTTACGAGCGATGTGGCTGGCGATGTCACTGGCGATGTGGCGCTGGAGCGCGAGCTTGCGAATGTGCGTGGCGCTGCGCAGCGAGCGCGCTTGGCAGCTCAAGCGTATCGGGCCGAGCGCGCTGCCCGCGTTGCAGGGAGCACGGTGGAGCCGGTATCGTTGCCGAAGTCTGCTTGCGTCGCGTGCGAGACGGGGTGCGATGCCGGAGAGCTTTCCGAGTTGCTCGCTCAGGTTAAGAAGTCGTTTGAGACTTATAGGTGCGTTGTTGCCGATGGCGGGTTGTTCCGTGCCTTTGGCACCGGTTCGCTGCATGGGATTTGCCGGGGCAGCAGTTATTTCGACTACGATGATCGGTTTGACGAAGACGTGTTGGTGGGCGAGTACGACGGTGCTACCAGGCACAATGTCCGGCGCGAGGTTGCGATTCCCGAGCTTGTGGACGAGGCTTCGGCCGACGGCGGCGACTCGCTCGAGGTTGCCGTGGCGCGCATGCGTGAGTTTAACGGACGGCGCTACGATGGGGTGCTGGATGAGGATCCTGCGCGCCATGTGAATGCGTTTTGGTATGGACTCAAAAAGCTCAGCCAGTACTGCGAGGCCGCCGTGCATGTGGACGAGCGTGCTTGGGATTGCTTTATCGATAAGATGCAGTTTGCCTACGATGAGCCCGTGGGGCGCCTGGCCACGCAGATGGACGACAAGCAAGTGGCAGCTTTTGTTGCTGCCGTGGAAGTGCTTGGCGCTGACGAGTAAGGGCCTGGTTTGGTGGGAGGTTTCACCATGAAAACCGAAGTCAATGTAGATCAGCTGCGCGAGAGTTTGCTCGGCCGTGCGGGGAGTGCGGCAGGCGTGGGCTTTCCGGCCGCCATGCTCGACGTGATGGATATCGAGGACGAGTCACCTCAAGAGCTCCTAGCCCGAGCCGAACGCGAAAGCCTCGACCTCCGCGACTTTGCCGTCGACGACGACTAGGAATGTGACAAGGGTAGCTAATTTGGGACGGGCGTCTGCACCCGCAGCTGCGCGAAAATGTACGATAAGCCGTCGCAATGGAGTCTAATGAGCTCGCGACCGTTCTATTTTGACTGCACGCTGGCTAAGTGAGTAGGCTTTATTGGGAATCTTGAGCACCAGACAAATTTGCTTCAACAAACCCGCAGATCACAGACTTGTGTTTTGGAGATGTGGTCGGCGATTCGGCAAAAGTCTACTCACTTAGTTTTTAGAGACGCTAATTGTCCGCAACGAGACCCCATCCGGGGCGATTGATGCTCAAATGTAGCCAATTCGGGACGGCTACCCCGCCCCTCTTAGGGGCAAGGTAGGGGTTGCGGTGACTTTACGCACAAAAAATGCCGGAGGGAAGCCCCCGGCTCTTGGAGGTCCCTCTATTCGAGGGTACCGACTTCTTTATAGCATGAGATCGGACGGCTTTCAAATTGCGCCATGTGGATGGGAT
>CABUDB010000187.1 GCA_902490245.1 uncultured Collinsella sp. | reverse complement strand
CCGTTCGGCTAGTTCGACGGCCAATAACTTGCCGCCCTTGCCGAATCCTATTATGTGTAGAGCAGGAAACATCATATGCGGCCCTCCCGGGAGCAAGCAAAAGGGCGACCCCTGACCGGAGTCGCCCTTGTTGAGCTGATTATGTACGGCTGTTACTCGGCGTCGTGGTGACGGCGGGGCTTGCGGCCTCCGTTGTCACCGGGACGGCGCGGACGGTCGCTGCGCTCGGAGCGCTCGCGACGCGGACGCTCGCGGCGCTGGAAGTGCTCGCCGTCGCCCTCGGAGGCACCCTCGGCACGAGCCGGGGCCTCGGGCTTATCAAGACGATCGAGCGAGATCTTGCCGCGATCGTCGACCTCGATGACGACGACCTTGACCTCGTCGCCCACGTTGAGGACGTCCTCGACCTTCTCCACGCGGCCCTTGGCGACGCGGGAGATGTGCAGCAGGCCGTCCTTACCGGGCAGCAGGTTGACGAAGGCGCCGAAGGGCTGGATGGAGACCACGCGACCGGTGTACTCCTCGCCCGGCTCGGGAACCTTGATGATGAGCTTGATGCGCTCGACGGCCTGGTCGACGGACTCGCCGGTGCCGCCGACAAAGACAGTACCGTCCTCCTGGATATCGACCGAGGCACCGGTCTCGTCCTGGATGCCGCGGATGACCTTACCACCGGAACCGATGACGTCGCGGATCTTGTCGGTCGGAACCTGGATGGAGACAATGCGCGGGGCGGTGCTGCGCGTGGTGTGACGCGGCTCGGGGATAACATCGAGCATCTTCTGCAGGATGAAAGCACGACCCTCCTTGGCCTGCTGCAGGGCGCGGGCCAGGATGTCGAAAGTGAGGCCGGTGGCCTTGTTGTCCATCTGCAGGGCGGTGATGCCCTCGGTAGTACCGGTGACCTTAAAGTCCATGTCGCCCAAGAAGTCCTCGAGACCCTGGATGTCGGACAGGACCACGGTCTTGCCCTCCTCCTGGATCAGGCCCATGGCGATACCGGAGACCGGTCGCTTAATGGGCACGCCGCCGTCCATAAGGGCGAGCGTGGAGCCGCAGGTCGAAGCCATCGAAGAGGAACCGTTGGACTCCATGACCTCGGAGACCACGCGGATGGCGTAGGGGAACTCGTTCTCGTCGGGGAGCACCGGAAGCAGGGCGCGCTCGGCCAGGTTGCCATGGCCGATCTCGCGGCGCTTGGGGCTGCCCATGCGGCCGGTCTCGCCGGTGCAGAACGGCGGGAAGTTGTAGTGGTGCATGTAGCGCTTGCCCTCGGTGGGCTCGATGGTATCCAGACGCTGGCCCTCGTTGAGCATGCCGAGCGACAGGACGGAGAGCACCTGGGTCTGGCCGCGCTGGAACAGGCCGGAGCCGTGAACGAGCGGCAGGTAGTTGTCCTTCACCATGATGGGGCGAATCTCATCGGCAGCACGGCCGTCGACGCGCTCACCGGTCTCGACGACCATGGTGCGCATGGCCTTCTTCTCGAGCTTCTTGAGCGCCACGGGGATCTCGCGCTCCCAGGCGGCCTGCTCCTCGTCGGTGAACTCGGCGCGGATGGACTCCTTCAGAGCCTCGACCTTACCGATGCGGGAAAGCTTGTCGGCATCGCGAAGGGCAGCCGCCATCTCGTCGTAGTGGGCGAAGATGCGCTCCTGGACCTCCTCGACGGGCTGGTCGAGCGGGTACTCCTTCTTGACGATGGGGCCGTTGACCTGCTCCCACTCGGCGACAAACTCGTCCTGAGCCTGGCAGAAAGCAGCTAGGGCCTCCTGGCCAAACTTCATGGCGGCGAGCATGTCGTCCTCGGAGATCTCCTCGGCACCGGCCTCGACCATCGAGATGAAGTCGGCAGAGCCGCCCAGCTCCAGGTCCAGATCGGAGTTCTCGCGCTCCTCGTAGGTGGGGTTGACGATAAACTCGCCGGTCTCCACGTTACGGCCGATGCGCACGCAGGCAAGCGGGCCCTCGAAGGGCACGCCGCCGAGCGTCATGGCCAGGGAAGCGCCCATGACGTTGATGACGTCGAAGGGGTTGACCTGGTCGGCGACGAGCGAGGTGGCGACGATGTGGACCTCGTTGCGGAAGCCGTCCGGGAAGCTCGGGCGAATCGGACGGTCGATCATGCGCGCGGTGAGCGTGGCCTTCTCGCTGGGACGGCCCTCACGCTTGAGGTAACCACCCGGGATGCGGCCGGCGGCGTACATCTTCTCGTTGAAGTCGACGGTCAGCGGGAAGAAGTCGTAGTTCTTGCGCTCCTTAGAGACGACCACGGTGTCGAGCATCGTGGTGTCGCCCTGCTTGACCAGGCAGGCGCCGGTGGCCTGCTTGGCAAGCTCGCCGGACTCAAAGGTGTAGGTCTTGCCGTACAGCTCAAAGGTCTTGGATACGAGTGTCATTGTTCTCCTTTACCCCACAGGCCCCTTGCCTGCGGGCTTCTCATGTGACGCGGACCCCCTGCCCCCGCCACGCTTCAGAGCGTGATTGTTCGCGCCCTTACACAAAAAGAGCGCCCCGCTGCGCAGGACGCTCTTAGCATGTACAAATCCTTACTGGATGTTGTCGCGGATGCCCAGAGCCTTGATGAGCTCACGGTACTCGACGATGTCGTTCTTCTTGATGTAGGAGAGAAGACGACGACGACGGCCGACGAGCATGAGCAGGCCACGACGAGTGTGGAAGTCCTTCTGGTGGGACTTCATGTGCTCGGTCAGCTCCTTGATGCGCTCGGACAGGATGGCGACCTGAACCTTGGGGTTGCCGGTGTCGACCGGGGTGTTACCGAACTGGGCAGTCAGCTCAGCCTTGCGCTCTTTGGAAACAGTCATTGTTTCACCTTTCGTTTCTTGTCGCCCGCGGGCGACATTATTCGCCTCGGACTGGGAAGCCGCCGGTGGAGCGAGCATCCAAGGTCGAGGTACCAACAGGTCGGTATGTTACCACAAGCAGCCCACGCCTGCGCATCATCACCGACCCAACATGAATTCCATCGCACGGAGGCGCTGATCGGTGTGCGTCGCAGCCCAAACATGCGAAAGCCCCAATAAAAAGGCAGCGGTATGGGGATCGATCCTCTCGGCCATGAGTGCATCGAAGGTCATGGACATGAGGGCGCGCAGCCACGCGACCTCACCGGTCGACACCAGCTCGGCACCCGGAACGCTCGACGCGCACGACCCGCACATGAGCCCGCCCGCCCGGGGCGAAAAATACGACAGCATGGGGTCTCCGCACAGCACGCAGGCCGAAAAATCGGGTCGATAGCCAACGTGCGACAGCAGCTTAAAGACATATGCCGCCACAAGTAGATCCATATGTGCCGTGTCGAGCCCGCTGCCCACCAGGGCAAGCGCTCGCTGCGTTATGGCAAAGGTAAACGGGTCCTCGGCGTCCTCGAACGAGCACACACGCGCGACCTCGGCGATCACGCTTGCGGCGCAGGTCGCCTCGTAATCGGGCGCAGCGCCGAGCGGCGCCTCCATAAGCTCGGCCTGGGAAACCACGTCGAGCGACCGTCCATGCGCGAGCAGCATATCGACGGTACAGAACAGCTCGCAGCGCGCAGCCAGGCGCCCACCGGGTTTGCGGGCGCCCTTTGCCACGGCACGCACCTGCCGACCCCGCTCGTCAAGCATCGTCAGGATCAGGTCCGTCTCTTTGAGCTTCGTCTTATCGAGGACGAGTACCTTCGTGCGATATGTCCGGGAGCCTGCCATGCGCGCCGCGCGTCCTTAGTCCTCGGCATTGTAGCCAAAGCGGCGAATCTGGGCCTCGTCGTCACGCCAACCGGCCTTGACCTTCACATCCAGCTCCAAAAAGACCTGCGTGCCAAAGATGCGCTCAAGATCGCGACGGGCGTCGATACCGATATGCTTAATCATCTCGCCGCCCTTGCCGATGATGATGCCCTTTTGGCCC
>CABUDB010000186.1 GCA_902490245.1 uncultured Collinsella sp. | reverse complement strand
GGCTGGCGACGAACCTCAACACGGTACTCGGCCTTGAGGCGGCGCTCGAGTACCTCAAACTGCAGCACGCCGACCACGCCCACGATGACGCTCTCCATGCCGGCACCCAGCTCGCGGAAGATCTGGATGGCGCCCTCCTGGGCAAGCTCCTCCATGCCCTTCACAAACTGCTTGCGCTTGAGCGTGTCGACCTGCGTAATGCGGGCAAACATCTCGGGGGCAAACGTCGGGATCTGCGGATACTGCACGTGGCGCTTGCCGGAGCACACGGTGTCGCCGATGCTAAAGATACCGGGATCGAACAGGCCCACGATGTCGCCGGCGTAGGCCTCGTCCACGATGGCGCGATCGTCGGCCATCATCGAGGTGCCCGTAGCCAGCTTGAGCTTGCGGTTGCCCTGCATATGGAAGGCGTCCATGCCGCGCTCGAACTTGCCCGAGCAAATGCGCACAAAGGCAATGCGGTCGCGGTGGTTCTTGTCCATGTTGGCCTGGATCTTAAACACGAAGCCGCTAAAGTCGTTCTCGGCGGGCGCGACCGGCTCGCTGGTGAGCGTATCGGTATAGGCACGCGGCGTCGGGGCCAGACGCAGGAACTCTTTAAGGAAGGGCTCCACGCCAAAGTTGGTGAGCGCCGAGCCAAAGAACGCCGGGCTCAGCTTGCCGCAGGCCACGGCATCCAGGTCGAGCTCGTCGCCGGCGCCATCGAGCAGCTCGATGTCGTCCATCAGGTTCTTGTGGTTCTCCTCGCCAATGAGCTCATCCATGGCGGGATCGCCCAACTCGGCCTCGACCTCGGCGACCTTCTTGGTGGCGTTGGCGTGACCGTCGCCCTCAAAGGCGATAACGCGACGAGTCTGACGATCGAACACGCCGCGGAAGTTGCGGCCGCTGCCGATCGGCCAGTTCATGGGATACGTATTGATGCCCAGGACGTTCTCGATCTCTTCCATGAGCTCAAAGGGGTCGCGAGCCTCGTGGTCGAGCTTGTTCACAAAGGTGAAGATGGGAATATGGCGCAGCGTGCAGACCTTAAAGAGCTTTTTGGTCTGGGCCTCGACGCCCTTGGCGCCGTCGATGACCATGACCGCGGCGTCGGCGGCCATAAGGGTACGGTAGGTATCCTCCGAGAAGTCCTGGTGGCCGGGGGTATCGAGAATGTTGACGCAGGCGCCGTTATAGGTGAACTGCAGCACCGAGGAAGTAACGGAGATACCGCGCTCCTTCTCGATGTCCATCCAGTCCGAGACGGCATGCTTGGCCGAGCTCTTGCCCTTGACCGAGCCGGCGGTCTGGATGCTGCCGGTATAGAGCAGCAGCTTCTCGGTAAGCGTGGTCTTACCGGCGTCCGGGTGGCTGATGATCGCGAATGTGCGGCGCGACGAGATTTCATCCGACAGGCTTGCCATGCGGATCCTTTCTTGCATTGAGTGCATTACGTCGTTGAAACCGTACTATTGTAGCCGCGAAATCTCGCTCTAGGGCACCTATCAGGACAAATTCATCAGCCAAGCTCTCGGCGCAGCGGGCAGCTGCCTCAAGGACTGTCTCAATCTGTAACATCTAGCCATCAAAATCGACTCCAGATGTTACAGATCGAGATAAACGAACGAAGGGACAGACGAGCCCACATTACCTCTTGCGCAACTGTGCATAGTGTATATATACTGTGCTTACCGGTTATATACACGTGTAGCCCAACAGCTAAGGAGCCGCTGTGGACATAATCTTATCCAATTCGAGCGACAAGCCCATCTACGAGCAGATATCCTCGCAGGTCAAAGCGCAGATCCTTTCGGGCGCACTCGCTGCGGGAGCCAAACTCCCCAGCATCCGTGCGCTCGCGAGCGACCTCGGTGTGAGCGTCATTACCACCAAGCGTGCCTATGCCGACCTGGAGCAGCTCGGCTTTATCTGCACCGTGCAGGGCAAGGGCTGCTTTGTCGCCGAGGGAAACCAGGAACTCTTGCGCGAAAACCAGCTCTGCCATATCGAAGAGTTGCTTGCGCAGGCCGCTACGCAGGCCGAAACCCTGGGCGTCACGCGCGACAAATTGCACGAGATGCTCGACCTTGTAGCCCCCGAAACCATGCAGTAGCCATCTGCAAGAAAGGCTATACCATGCAAAACTTGCTAGAACTCAAAGGCGTCTCACGCCGCGTAAGCGACCGCTTTTCCCTACGCGATGTCACGCTCACCGTGGAGCCCGGCCAGATTGTCGGCTTTGTGGGCGCAAACGGCGCCGGCAAGACAACGACCATTCGTGCCGCGCTCGGGCTTATAAAGCTCGATGCCGGCGAGGTGCATCTGTTTGGACAGCGCTGCGACACCAACGCGCCCGACGAGACGCAGCGCCACCTGCGCTCCCGCGTAGGCCTTGTCCTGGACACGTGCCCCTTCCCCTCCACGCTCAAGGTGGGCCAGATCGAGAGGCTCGTAGGCCCGGCGTACCCCACGTGGAGCTGCGAAACGTTTGCCGGGTTCATCGACCGATTTGGCCTCGATCCCAAGGCAAAGATCAAGGACCTCTCCCGCGGCATGGGCATGAAGCTGCAGCTCGCGTGTGCGCTCAGTCACAATGCCAAGCTGCTCGTTTTGGACGAAGCCACCGCGGGCCTCGATCCCATGGCGCGCGAGGAACTACTCGATGAGCTGCTCGCCTTTGTTTCCGACGGCCAGCGCAGCGTACTGCTCTCGAGCCACATTACGTCCGACCTCGATCGTACCGCCGACCGCGTCATCTGCATCGATAACGGCTCGATTGTGTTTGACCTGCCGCGCGAGGACATTACCGACCGCGCCGGCATCGCCCACTGTACCCAAGCACAGGCCGCCGAGCTTATGGCTTGCGTCGAAGGCGCCCGTGCCGCCCACCACGCCTATAGCGTGGACGTGCTCGTGCCCAACCGTCGCGAAGCGCTCGAAGCCTTCCCCGAGATTCCCTGCGATCGGGCAACCATTGATGATTATCTTCGCCTCATACTGAAAGGGGCTTCGAAATGAAACGCGCCTTTATGTCCGAGCTCGCCATCGTTCGCACGCTTGTCCCGAGCATTGCGGGCGTCGGCTTGTTCATCTTCGTCGTGCTGACGCTCGCCAACGCGTCGGATGGCGATTCCGGCATGAGCGCCGGCGCCTGCGCGGTCAGTGCCATGTCACCCATCATGGTCATGAGCTCGCTGGCCGGCTTCGACAATCAAAACGGTTGGGAGCGTTATCGGGCAACGCTGCCCTTCTCGCGCAAAGACATCATCTGCGCACGCTACCTGTGTATCGTTGCTTTCTCGGCCATCATGGCCTGCGCCGCCGTGCTTTTGAACATCATCGTCCTTCCGCTCTTCAACAGTGCGGGCGTGACCTCGACAGGACAAACCGTCTTTGAGATCGCAATCGCCTCGGCAGCCTCGATGCTCATCTCACTCATGATGGTATTTCTGGCGCAGCCGCTGTTCTTTCGCTTTGGACACATGGAGGCGCTGCGCCTTTCCGTCGGCCTGTTTGCCCTGCTCGGATGCCTTGCCATGGCCGCACTGAGCTCCTCCAACCCCATCAGCAACTGGCTCATGTCGATTGCCGGGGCAAATCCCGATCCCGCCGTCCTCGGCTGCCTGTGCGCAGGAATTGCCGTCCTGGCCCTCGTACTATTTACACTGAGCTGCGCTATCAGCACCAAGGTCTATCGAACGCGCGACCTGTAATCGACAGCTAAAAATACTTGGGCGGCACCCCACCTCATTTACTAGATAAGACGAAGCAGCAACAACGTCGTTACCACCCTTCACGGCATGCCGTTTAGATCTTGGAAACCAAAGAGAAGCCGACGGCATATCGAAGGTGAATGTTTTTCCGAGAAGTGAACGAGTAAAATCAGTACCCCGTATCATCGACATTTTTATGGGCTTAGTTCCTGCGGTTTTTGCCTAGGAATCCTGC
>CABUDB010000185.1 GCA_902490245.1 uncultured Collinsella sp. | reverse complement strand
TGATTTCTCGGCCTCCCCGGCGCCCTATCTATAGCTGCCGTTTCCCCATATAAAACCTGCCAAAATAAACCTGTCCCTTTTTGGTAGGTGGGAAATGGGTAATACTAAAGAGTTATCCGACCAGATGGGAATTAATCGATGGCCTATATCGAATTCAAAGACGTCATCAAGGCATACGGCGAGGGCGATGCCCGCATCCACGCGCTCGACGGCGCGAGCTTTACGGTCGAGCGCGGCGAGCTCGCCATCATTTTGGGTGCTTCGGGTGCCGGCAAGACCACGGCCCTCAACATTCTGGGCGGCATGGACACGGCGACCTCCGGCACTGTGACGGTGGACGGGCGCGACGTGAGCTCCGCGAACGAGGCGCAGCTCGTGGAATACCGCCGCGCCGACGTCGGCTTTGTCTTCCAGTTCTACAATTTGGTCCCCAACCTGACGGCGCTTGAGAACGTCGAACTCGCGGCGCAGATCTGCCCCGATTCGCTCGATGCCGAGCAAACGCTTCGCCAGGTTGGCCTGGGTGAGCGCCTCGCTAACTTTCCGGCGCAGCTTTCGGGCGGCGAGCAGCAGCGCGTATCCATCGCCCGCGCGCTGGCTAAGAACCCCAAGCTGCTTTTGTGCGACGAGCCTACGGGTGCACTCGACTACAAAACCGGCAAGCAGATCTTGCAGCTGCTACAGGACACTTGCCGCAAGCAAGGCATTACGGTCATCATCATCACCCACAACTCCGCGCTCGCGCCCATGGCCGATCGCCTGATTCGCTTTAAGAGTGGTCGCGTGGAGAGCGAGACGGTCCAGCAAAATCCTGTGCCTATCGAGACGATCGAGTGGTAGCGCCCATGAATCAGGACCGCCAAAACAGTCAACGCCGCGACGCGCAGAACACGGAGCGCGAGCAGGATTTTACGACCTACCGTACCGCCCAAAGCTCAAACGATATGGTGCCGACGGTTTTTCGCCGTGGCATCTACCGCACGATTCGCGGCAGCCTCAAACGCTTCTTGTCTATCGTTGTGATCACCGCGCTTGGCGTGAGCGTGATGTGCGGCCTTAAGGCGGGCTGCGAGGACCTGTGTGATTCGGTCGACGCCTATTTTGACCAGCAGAATGTCTATGACATCAACGTGCAGTCGACCTATGGTCTGACCGATGACGATATTGCCGCGATCCAAGAGGTCGATGGCGTCGAGACGGCCGAGGGCATCTATACCGAGACCGCCTATACCGCCGTGGGTACGACGCGCGAGCGCGTGGTCGTGCAAAGTCTCTCCAAGGAGAACATCGATCAGCCGGTGCTCGTGAACGGCGATTTGCCCGAGAGCGCCGATGAGGTCGCGGTGACTTCGAAGTTCCTGAAGGCTTCGGGCAAAAAGCTCGGCGATACGGTGAGCTTTGCCGCCAATGACGCGAGCTCGTCGAACCAAAGCGCCAAGGATCAGTTTGCCGCGGGCGATTACACCATTACGGCCGAGGTCCTCGATCCCACTGATGTGAGCTCCGACTCGACAGTCAACGCCTTTCGCGCTGCTTCGGCGGCGGACTATAAGTTCTATGTGAGCGAGGACGCCGCGACGTCGTCGTCCTATTCCGCAGTCCACGTAGTCGTCGAGGGAGCCAAGAGCCTCAACTCCTATTCGGATGCCTACGCGGCAAAGATCAACAAGGTCAAGGGCAATATAGAGAAGATCCGCGAGGAGCGTGAGAAGGCGCGCGCTCAGGAGCTGACAGTCGACACGCCGGCAAGCTTAGATGCGGCTGAGCGCCAGACGAATATGCTCTTTGGGATTGAACAGGACAACATCAATCGCATGGCCGAGGGCAGCGACGAGCGTGCGCAGGCGCAAGCCGACCTGGACCAGCGCCGTGCCGCCGCCGACCAGCAGTTTGCCGATGCCCGCGCCGAGCTTTCCGATCTGGGCGAATGCACCTGGTACATCCAGGACCGCGGCAATATCGCAAGCTACTCGAGCGTGGAGAGCGATAGCTCGTCAATTGAGGCTATCGCCACGGTGTTCCCGTTCATTTTCTTTATCGTCGCCGTGCTCATCAGCCTTACCACCGCTACGCGTATGGTCGAGGAGGAGCGCACACTCATCGGCCTGTATAAGGCGCTCGGTTATTCGCGCGGGCGCATCCTGTCCAAATACGTGGACTACGCGCTGTGGGCGTGTCTGATTGGTGGCGTGCTCGGCAATATCATCGGCTTTGTGGGCCTGCCGCTGTTCCTGTTTACGGTGTTCGACGACATGTACTCACTGCCCCAGATGCTGCTTTCGTACGACATCGTGTCGTCGCTCGTGTCGGTAGCGCTGTTTGCCGTGGGCGTGGTGGGCGCTACGATTATCGCCTGCCGCCACGAGATGGCCGAGACCCCAGCCTCGCTCATGCGTCCCAAGGCCCCGCGTGCCGGCTCGCGCATCTTGCTTGAGCGCATCGGCTTTATTTGGCGCCGCATGGGCTTTTTGAACAAGGTGGCAGCACGTAATCTGTTCCGCTACAAAAAGCGTGCCTTTATGACCATCTTCGGTATCGCCGGCTGCACGGCGCTCGTGATCTGCGGTATGGGCATCCGCGATACGTCGGTGGCGCTTTCGCCCAAACAGTACGGGCATATCACGCGCTATGACTTGCTGGCGGTTGCCAATCCCGACGATTTTTCGCAGACGTGCGCGGCATTGGATGAGCGCAGCGCGGCCAAGGATTCTAACGTGACGGTGTCTTCGATGCTGCCGATTATGACCGACAACGTCACCTTTACATTCGGCGGAAAGAGCGAGACCGTGCAGCTGATCGTGGTGCCCGATGACCGCACGAACGACCTGGACGACTACGTGCGTCTCGAGGATGAGTCCAAAGAGCCGCTGTCTTTGCGTGACGGAGACGTGTATCTGAGCAAGAGCTCACAGCTGGTTCTTGGGATTCAGCCGGGCGACACGGCGCAGGTCCAGGATTCGTCGCTCAACGTCGCCAAGGTCAAAGTCAGCGACATCTCGCTCAACTATCTGGGCAACACGCTCTATATGACGCAGGGCACCTATGAGCGCGCGTTCGGCCGAAGCGCGCGTCTTAACGGCATCTTTGTGCTGCTTAAGGGTTCATCTTCTGACCAGATTGCGTTTAGCAAGAAGCTTAAGAGCGACGGTTGGCTCACCATTTCGAGCACGGCCGAACATTGGCAGAACTACGAGGCGAACTTCACTATCATCAATTCCGTCGTGGTGCTCGTGACCTTTATGGCGGCGTGCCTGTCGTTTGTGGTGGTGTTTACGCTGTCCAACACGAATATCTCCGAGCGCGAGCGCGAGCTGGCGACCATCAAGGTGCTGGGCTTCCGCCGTGGCGAGGTGCACCACTACGTCAACAAGGAGACGCTGATCCTCACGGCGATTGGCACCGCACTGGGCGTGCCGCTGGGTGGCCTGCTTGCCGAGAGCTTTACGTACATCCTGCAGATGCCGTCGCTGTACTTTGACGTCGAAGTCGAGCCGCTGAGCTACGTGCTATCCGTGTTGCTGGCCTTTGCCTTTACGTTTATCGTCAACCTCGCCACCAATCGTACCCTCAACAAGATTGACATGGTCGGCGCCCTCAAAAGCGCCGAGTAACCTGCCAAAAAGGGACAGGTTTATTTTGGCAGGTTTTATCTGGGCAAACGCCGGACAACCATTAGGTGGCCCGGCGTTTGACCCGTTTTGCTGGGGATGTCTGTCGTTCAGTGCTCTTACTGGCCAATCCAGTGTTGCGCATAGCTCTTAATGTCCTCGGTAAAACCGTCAAGGTCGTCAAGGGTGATCACGCTGTCGATAAGCAAATTGGCTATCTCGCGGTGCATTGTGCTGCGGCGAATGTCGTTTGCAATTACGCCTGAGGACAGCTTGTCTCTATTGAGGCGCTCTTCTAGTGCCCAAAATCTACTGGACGCTTCACTGTCGCCGTTC
>CABUDB010000184.1 GCA_902490245.1 uncultured Collinsella sp. | reverse complement strand
CTAGCCTATCAAATTCTATTAACAATTGGCTGCATTGGTCCAGTTTGTCGTCCAGCCACTTCCGCTGGCTATCGCCTCATAAACACAAACCTAACGAGCCGCACGAACGACAAAGAGGCCAAGCTGAACAGAAGTAGAACCAAAACTTCAAAAACGCTGGTATTCCAATCGCGTACCCAGCCCTCTACCGCCCACAAGAAAAACAGCAGCCCCATCCATAACGTCACAGAAGAAATCAGCTTTGCGTAGGGGCGTATATCAATCTCGCTCTCCCTTTTTGTGACATCATATCCAGCAATTGAGCAGAGCCATCTTCCTCTTCGGTATTGGATTGAAAGGACAATCAAGGCAATCGAAGTCATCAAGCAAACAGCATCCTCTGTTTCCATAGAGTTTCCTTTGCTTTCCATCCTAGTTACGCATTCACAATCGAATCAAACCAAGTATGAATTACTCGATAGCAACCGCCTTAGTATAAACCATAGCCGCCGCAGCAGCCCGCCTTCTAAGACCTCAGAGTTCGCCATCGAAGGCGACCTGCCCAGACTCCTCACAATCGGCTTGCATGAGGCCCCGAGCTCCAACATACTCTGGACCGTGTCCCTCTCGTACCTGGTGAGCGAGCCCGCCGTTGACCCTCGGGGCCGGCTTCCCGGCCCCGAGAAACACTCGGATGAAGCTACCGATCGAGACGGGGCGCATGATGGGCGGTCGCTGGAATCGCGCCCCACGCCATCTGCCCGCTCGTGCGATAATCCTCCGCAGAAGTCACCGACAGCAGAGGGAGTTTGTGATGAAGGTTCTTTTGGTCAATGGCAGCCCCAAGGCAAACGGCAACACCGACCGCGCACTCGCCGAGATTGCCGAGCAGCTCAACGCAGAGGGCATTGAGACGCAGGTGTTTCAGCTGGGCGCCAAGCCTATTCGCGATTGCATCGGGTGCGGCCAGTGCGGCAAGCTCGATTGCCGCTGCACCTTTGACGACGATATGGTCAACGAGCTGATTGCCGCTGCCGAGCAGGCAGACGGCTTTGTCTTTGGTTCGCCCGTCTACTACGCGCATCCCAGCGGACGCATCCTCTCTGCCCTCGACCGTGCATTCTATGCTGGCAGCAAGGCCTTTGCGCACAAGCCGGGCTCCGCTGTCGCCGTTGCCCGTCGCGGTGGCACGTCGACCACCTTCGATGTGCTCAACAAATACTTCACCATCAACCAGATGCCCGTGGTGGCATCCACCTACTGGAACAACGTCTTCGGTGCCATGCCGGGCGAGGCCGCCCAGGACGCCGAAGGCCTTGCCACCATGCGAAACATCGGCAAAAACATGGCCTGGCTCCTACGTTGCATCGAGGCGGGAAAGGCCGCCGGCATCGAAGCCCCCCAGGCCGATCGCGCTAGGACCAACTTCATCAGGTAGAACGGCGGAACATAGATATGAATATTCAAATTTTCGGGACTAAGAAGTCCTTCGATACCAAGAAGGCCCAGCGCTATTTTAAGGAGCGACGCATTAAGGTGCAGTTTATCGACCTTAAGGAAAGGGAGATGAGCAAGGGCGAGCTCACGAGCGTGATGCAGGCGGTCGGCGGCATCGACAAGCTGCTCAACCCCAAAGCCAAGGACGAGGAGACGCTCGCACTCATCCAGCACCTCACCCCCAGCCAGCGCTTTGATAAGCTGCTCGAGAACCAGCAGGTTCTGGCCGAGCCCATCGTGCGCAACGGCAAGAAGGCCACCGTCGGTTATTGCCCCGATGTGTGGGGAGCCTGGGAGTAGCCTGTGTTATTTGCCGGCGCGTGGGTATAAGAGCAGGCGTTTGGCATAAGATTTAACTGTAAGCCATGTCTAACAAAGGAGGGCACATGCCCAACAGACCCGTGAAGATCATCATGCTTACCGGATACCTCGGTGCCGGCAAGACCACGCTGCTCAACCACATCCTCGCTAACGACGGCGGCATCCGCGCCGCCGTGATCGTCAACGATATCGGCGAGATCAACGTCGACGCCAGCCTTATCGCCGACGGCGGCCTTTCCGAGACCGACGACCTCATCCCGCTCACCAACGGCTGCATCTGCTGCACGCTTTCGGACGATCTGGCCAACCAGCTGCAGGGCATCGCCGATTCGGGCAAGTTCGACTACATCATCATCGAGGCCTCGGGTATTTGCGAGCCCATCCCCATCGCCTACACCATCTCGAGCTTCTGCGACGAGGCCAAGGTGGGCGGCGAGCCCAAGCTCGCGCTCGACAACATCGTGGCCGTGGTCGACTGCGCCCGCATGTACGACGAGTTCAACGGCGGTCGCGACCTGCTAGCCGAGGATATCGACGAGGACGACATCGAGAGCCTGCTCATCCAGCAGATCGAGTTTTGCTCCACGCTGATTCTTAATAAGACTGACACCGTCACCCCCGAGCAGATCGCAGAGCTTAAGGCCATCGTGCGCAGCCTGCAGAAGGACGCCGTGATTGTCGAGGCTCAAAACGGCGAGGTCCCCATGGAGGAGCTGCTCGACACCGGCCGCTTCGACTTTATGCGCGCCTACAACTCCGCCGCCTGGATCGAGGCCATGGAGCATCCCGAGGAGCACGACGACCCCGAGGTGCTCGAGTACGACATCGAGACCTTTGTGTACTCGCGCCGCAAGCCGTTTGACCTGCAGAAGTTCACCGATTTTGTTGAGCAAGAGTGGCCCGACGAGGTCATCCGCGTCAAGGGTCCGCTGTGGCAGACCGGCGATCCGGACATGTGCTACATGTTCGAGCAGGCCGGCCACCAGATGCGCCTGATGGAGAACGGTCTGTTTGTCGATTCGGCGCCCGAGGGCGAGAAGCAGAAGATCATCGACGAGAACCCCGAGATCATGCAGATTTGGGACGACGAGACGGGCGACCGCATGACGAGCCTGTGCATCATCGGCCGTCACATGGACAAGGACGCGCTCATCGCCTCCCTCGATGCCTGTCTGACCGACTGGCACCGCGCCTAGGCTATCGAAGCGAGCATTTTCTGCCACGTAACCGCCAAACCACCACGAAGGTGCCTGTCCCCTTCGTGGTGGTTTTTCGTTCTGAGCCAAGGAGATTCATGTTCAATATCGTGCTGTATGCGCCCGAGATTCCGGCCAATACGGGCAATATCGGCCGTACCTGCGTGGTCACCGGTACCCGCCTGCACCTGGTGGAGCCGCTGGGCTTTTCGCTCGACGACAAGACGGTGCGTCGCGCCGGCCTGGGCTACTGGCAAAACTTGGACGTGACGACCTATGCCGGCTGGGAGGATTTCCTTACGTGCAACGGCCTCTCCCCCGCCGATGAACGCCTGCATCTGCTGACCAAAAAGGCGCGCCGCACCTATGCGCAAAGCACCTACCGCGACGGTGACTATCTGGTCTTTGGCAGCGAGAGCTCGGGGATTCCCGAAGAGCTGCTCGCCGCAGAGCCTGCGCGCTGCGAGCGCATCCCCATGCTGCGCGACTGCGACTCGCTCGATAACGCCGAGGCCTGGGAAGCCCACGAGGAGGCGCTCGGGCATAGCGAGAGCGGCCACGAGGCCATCCTTCAGCAGGATATCTGCGGCAACTTTGTAGACCCGGACGACTACCGCATCAGCGCCCTCAACCTCTCCAACAGCGCCGCCATCGTCCTCTACGAGGCCCTCCGCCAGACAGGCTTCCCCGGCATGTGACAAAGGGACTGTCCCTTTGTCACATATTGCACCTACTGATTTAAATGGAATTAACCGGTTTTAAACGCTTTTAACTAGAAAAGATGCCAGTATATTACTAACTTTTACTGAGTTGCACCGTATGGGTTTCTATGCTTCTACCCCGTAAAGGACAGGAACCCCGCAGCAAATGGTCCCCACACATCAGAATTCAACTTCAAATACAAACGATTGCCGGAGTTCTCGCTTAGCTTGGCTTGTCAGGCTCGAATTCGCCCTTATGTTCAGTTTGCTGCATGCCTCGTCGATAGCCATAGCAAGTGATAC
>CABUDB010000183.1 GCA_902490245.1 uncultured Collinsella sp. | reverse complement strand
GCCGTCTCAATACGCTCGCAAGCAAGCACTTCGGCCTCTTGAGGACCTGTGCTCTCGAATCCTCGCTGCTGCGCCTGGGGACCCGAGTTGTAGAAGTGCTCCATGGAGATACGCCACACGCGGCGCGGCTCCTCAAAACGGGGGATAACGCAATCGCGTCCCGTTCCCTGTGAGAGAAAGGCACCCGTGCGCTCGGGGTCGCCGATGGTGGCTGAAAGGCCAATGCGACGGGGCTGCACGCCTGCCATGCGCGACAGGCGCTCAATAAGGCAGAGCGTCTGCCCGCCTCGATCGCCGCGCATAAGCGAGTGGACCTCGTCGATGACGACGTAGCGCAGGTCGCAAAACATGCGCGGGATCGCCATGTGCTTATGGATCAGGAGCGCCTCGAGCGACTCGGGTGTAATCTGCAAAATGCCGCTCGGCTTTTTGATGAGCTTTGCCTTGTGCGACTGCGAAACGTCGCCATGCCAGTGCCAGACGGGGATGTCGGCTTCTTCGCACAGGTCATTGAGACGGAAGAACTGATCATTGATGAGTGCTTTGAGGGGGCCGATGTAGAGGGCGCCCACGCTCGCGGGTGGGTTCTCCCAAAAGTCGGTCAGGATGGGAAAGAAGGCCGCCTCGGTTTTGCCGGAAGCTGTGGATGCCGTTAGGAGCACATTATCTTGCGTGTTAAAGATGGCATCAGCTGCTGCAACCTGGATGGAGCGCAGGCTCTCCCAATCGTGGGAATAAATGAAATCCTGGATAAACGGGGCATAGCGGTCAAAAGCGTTCACGGGACCTCCTCTCATCAACGGGCTGATCAACGCAACGGGCAACGGCTCGATATCTTGCAACATCGGCGTTTGCCCAGATAAAACCTGCCAAAATAAACCTGTCCCTTTTTGGCAGGTTAGATGGTGAATTCGGCGAAGTTACGGTCGCCGCCTGCGGTGCCGGTGTCGCCTGTTGCGGCTGCCGGCGCCAGCGCGTCGCCACCGACGCTTTGCAGCAACTCGGCCACGTTGGCATCGGGGTTTTGACACAGGATATCGAGCAGTTCGATAAAGTCGCGGATGACCTCGCGGGGCGTCAGATGCGTGTCGGCCCCCACGCGGCCAAACTCAATCTTGAGGAAGTCCACCAAGTCGTTCTCGGTAAGCGTGGGCGTCCAGCCAAAGTAGCCGGCGTGAATTTGCATGAGCTTTTCGATGAGCACCAGCAGCTCCTCGTAGGTGAGTGGCTGCAGGCGGATGATGGGAGCGAGCATGTCTTTGAGATCATCGCGCACAAAACGGCCCTGAGCGAGACGGCTCCGAAGGGCTTCGTAGGAAAAGACGCCGCGGCGGCGGTCCTCGATAGAGGTCGGCGTGCCGCCCATGATCATGCCCAGGTACTGCGCCTTGCCCTGCAGCGTGTCGTTGTACATGGTCAGGATCTTCTCGTAGTTATATTGGCGCGTGATCGCGTTGGGAATCTTGTACAGATTCACGAGCTCGTCGATGAGCACCAGCATGCCCTTGTAGCCGCTGCAGACCAAAAAGCGCGCAATGAGCTTAACGTAGTCGTACCAGTCATCATCGCTGATGATGGTCGAGGAGCCTAGCTCGGCGCGCGCCTCGCTCTTGGTGCGGTATTCGCCGCGAATCCATTTGGTCACGCGGCTCATAGCTTCTTCGTCACCCTCCGAGACGGCCGTGCGATAACGGCGGAGCATGCGGACAAAGTCAAAGCCGTGGACCATTTCTTCGAGCGGGGCCAGTTGGGCATTAACGGCAGAATCGTCGGCGTCGGCACACGAGGCGACCCAGCGATCCAGGATAAGGTTGAGCGCACCGCCCTCGGGGCGCGTCTTGGTCGATATGTTGCGGATGAGCTCGCGATAGGTGGCGAGCCCCTGGCCCTGGCCGCCCTGTAGGCGGCGCTCAGGGGAAAGGTCGGCATCGGCGACCACAAAGCCCTCGCCCATGGCGTGCGTGCGGATGGTCTGGAGCAAAAAGCTCTTGCCGGCGCCGTAGCGACCGACTAGAAAACGGAAGCTTGCGCCGCCGTCGGCGATGAGGCTCAGGTCGGTGAGCAGAGCACGGATCTCGACCTCTCGCCCCACGGTGATATAGGGAAGGCCAATGCGCGGGACAACGCCGCCCTTGAGCGAGTTGAGAATGACGGCGGCGACGCGCTTGGGCACGCGGGGTGCTGCGGATGCGGTATCACTCATGGTCTAAGTATCCTCTCACGTCTGCTTCGTAGTCCTCGATAATTTGCGGTCCTGCTGATCCAAATTCAATAACGGTGTCGCCCGCCAGGTCAAAGAGCGCTTCGTTGATGCTATCGACGAGCATGTCTTCGCTCTGCCCCGACCTCTCCACCGCCATTGTAGTCTGCGCCGTGTTCTGCTCGAGCAGCGCGCGTAGATAGGCGGCTGCGGCGGGCGCGAGTTCGTTTGCGGCGTCAGTGGGCACAGCCGCTGCGACCGTGGGCGTCGGCGCGAGAAGCGGCGCCACGACACCAAGCTGTTCGGTGGAAATGGTCGGCTCGTCGGCTTCGCTCTGACCCGCGGGCGCCGCGACCGCCTTGACAATCACGTTGCCCGCGGACTTGGCTTCCGGCTGCTCGGAGTCTGCCGTATTGACTGCTGTGAGCACATCATCCTCGCGCTCCTCGTCGATCAAAAGCGCCTCGCGCGTTTGTGCGGCGGCGCTCCGAATGTGCCCCAGCTGGCTCAGGTCGATATCGATCTTGACGGGCTGGTGCGCGGCATCCCACGAAAGCCATGCCACGATCTCGTCATCGATGATCTTGGCCATATATTTGGGGACCTTCTCTTCCTTTAGAGGATGGGCGGGGTCCAGGGCCAGGCGCAGGCGCTGATCGCAAGCGCGCATCATCTCACCGAGCTTGCTACTTTTTTGTCTGCTGCCGTGGATGCGCGTGCATTCCCAAAAGCCATTTTGGCAGCGGTAGATGTGAATGGGGTCCAGACGATATTCACAGTCTTCGTGGCGCTCGGGCGCAAAGAACACGGCCGAGGCAAACATGGTGTAGGGCATGGCCGTCTCCTCCCCAAACAAGCTCGCTACGATGCCGGTCTTTCGGTGCGTGTCATAGTAGCGCGCCATGCGGACATACACGGCGCATGCCACGTGGCGCAGGTCACGATGGTGGGAACGGTCGAGCCGTGAGTTATTCAGGTTGTACGTCGAGAGTGCGTCGATGGCAGCCATGAGCCGCTCCTCATGCGCCTCATCGGGCGGAAGGGGGAGCGTGGGCTCGGATTTCTTGCGACGCGCAGGCGCCAGGTCCGACGGCGCCGGCGCGGGTACAAGGTCTCGAGCTGCGCGGCGCAGCTCGATGAGGGCGTTGTCGAATGCGACGGTTTTAGAGTCGCGAAGCAGCTTGGGATCGAGCTCATGGAACACGGCGTAATCCTGCAGCCACACGCGTGCGAAACGGTCGATGCCGGGTTCAAAGGCGCGATAGGCATCCCAGAATGCCCTGATCTTGTCATAGCCGTCACGCGGATTGTCGACGCCAATGCCGCAGATCAATTCGTAGAGATACAGAAAAGCAAACGAGGTCGATGTCTCCTCGATATTGCCGCGGCGCACTTGGGCACGCCAGGTAAAGTAGCCGCGCAACTGTCGATCGCTCATGGCATTGTAGGTGGGAAAGTACGACTTAAAGGTGCCGTTGTAGGGGCAATCGTCCTCGAAGTCGGCCATCAGCAGGCCTTGGCGGTAAAAGAGCTCCGCCTCCGATAGCCAACGCCCCGCGCCGCCTTTGGGATCATCTTGCCAGCGTGATATCTCGCGCATCTTGCGGTACTGGTCGGGGAGGAAGTTCTGCATCTGACGACCGGTCTTGAGAATCGGCTCGTCAGCATAGATTTCGTTTGAGAAGCGGGCGGACTGATGGGTCCGGGCCTCGGCCATAATGCGCTCGATGAGCATCTTGACGTCCTGGTCGGCCACCGTCTCTCCTCTCCTAACGCAGCTTCGGTGACCTCATATCATAGCACAGCAACAAACAGGTGTTCGAGA
>CABUDB010000182.1 GCA_902490245.1 uncultured Collinsella sp. | reverse complement strand
CCAAAATCCCTCTTACTGTTACAGATCGAGACATTCAAAATCCGCCAGAAGGTTTGTCTTTATCTGTAACATCTAGAACACAAATCATCAGCTAACTGTTATAGATCGAGACAAATGAAAACGTCCAATCTCAATATCTCAATCTGTAACAACAACTCGGCAAAAACAGGTCTAACCGTTACAGATTTAGACATTCGAAACCGACTGATAGGTTCATCTAAACCTGTAACATCTAGACCCCAAAACGGTCCCTAGATGTTACAGATCGAGACAGAAGAATCTCTCCCTGACTTTAAATCTCGATCTGTAACATCTTGGACCCAAAAACCCCTCTTACTGTTACAGATTGAGACAAAGGAAAACGTCCAGGCCGAATGTCTCATTCTGTAACAACAACTCGGCAAAAACAGTCCCAGATGTTACAGATCGAGACAAATCTCCGAGACCAGAGCTGGTAGGCAAGATTGTCGACGTTACTGGGTCTCCCCTCGTCTGCCGTTGGCGGGTGTTGCGGGGCTGTTCGCCGCATTGCCGCCGCGCTGGGGGTTTGCAGACCGTAGGATAGTCTTATTGACAGCCTGTCAACTCGTCTGGGAGGCACTGTGGCAGAAACGTTTGATATCGCGATTGTCGGCGCGGGCATTACTGGATGCGCCATCGCGCGGCAGCTCGCGCGATTTGACCTTTCCATTTGCGTTGTCGAGGCGGCTAACGATATTGCGCTGGGCGCTTCGAAGGCCAACGGCGGCCTGGTGCACGCCGGCTACGATCCGGCACCGGGAACCGTAAAGGCGCAGGTCAACGCCCGTGGTTGCGAGCTATATGACACGTGGGCCCAAGAGCTCGGCTTTTTGTTTTGCCGCACCGGCTCGATGGTGCTGGGGTTTAACGACGAGGACCGCGCGCATCTGGAGCAGCTGCGGTGCAACGGCCATGCCAACGGCGTGCCCGGGCTGTCGATCATCGGACCCGACCGCATCCACGAATTAGAGCCGCGGGCCAGTGCCGACGCAACGTGTGCGTTGTGGTGCCCCTCGACTGGGTTTGTCGACCCGTTTGAGGTTGCCATCGCCGCGCTGGAGAACGCCGTGGCCAACGGGGTGACGTTTATGCGGTCCGCTCCGGTGGAGGCGATTGAAGTCGCGGGCTCGAGCGACGACGCGCGCTTTACGCTGGCGACCCCCGCTGGCAACGTGCGCTGCCGCTACCTGATCAACGCCGCGGGCAACGGCGCCGCCGACATCTCGCATATGGCGGGCGCCGAGGATTTCCAGATGGTCTGGCGCCAGGGAAACATCGTGG
This sequence comes from uncultured Collinsella sp., assembly GCA_902490245.1. Taxonomy (GTDB): domain Bacteria; phylum Actinomycetota; class Coriobacteriia; order Coriobacteriales; family Coriobacteriaceae; genus Collinsella. Next base: position 2,731 of record CABUDB010000182.1, on the reverse strand, counting down.
TGCTGGACAAGGAGCCGCGCACGCTCATGCCGCTCTACCCCGTGCCGACGCCGATATCGAAGGGCGTTATCGTCACGGGTACCGTACACGGCAACACCGTAATCACCGCGACCGCCGCCGTGCGCGAGCCGGGCGACACGCAGACCTATGCGAGCGATGTGAACGCGCTGCTGACCGGCGCGCGCAAGCTGGTGCCCGATCTGGATACGCGCCGCGTGGTGCGCGCATTTGCCGGCGGGCGTCCGGTCATTCAGGGGACGAACGACTTCTTTATTGGACAGTCGGCCGTGGTGCCGGGGCTGTTCCAGGCGGCTGGCATTCAGTCGCCGGGTGTGGCAAGCGCGCCGGCCATTGCCGAGCGCATGGAGCTTGTGATGCGTGAAGCGGGCGTGGAGCTGCACGAGCGGGCGGACTGGAGCCCAATTCGCCGTGCGCCGGACGACTTTGACCGCGTACCGCTGGCGCGCAAGGAGGAGCTCATTGAGTCCGACCGCGCGTGGGGGCAGATTGTCTGCCGCTGCGAAACGGTGCCCGAGGCCGAAATTGTGGCCGCGATCCGGCGCCGCCCGGGTGCGGTTTCGGTCGAGGGCGTCAAACGCCGCTGTCGTGCCGGCATGGGCCGGTGCCAGAGCGGCTTTTGCCAGAGCCGTGTGGTGGCGATTCTTGCCCGCGAGCTGAGCTGCGACCCCAGCGAGGTGCTGCTAGAGGACACTGGCTCGTGGCTCGTTGAGGGACCTTTGAAGGGGGTGCGCTAGCATGGCGGAGTTCAAATCGAACGCGATTGATAGCGATGCCGTTGAGGCAGTGCCAACGCAGGCGTTCGACGTGGTCGTTATCGGCGGCGGACCCGCCGGCATGGCGGCCGCGCTGGCTGCGCATAAGGCCGGAGCGCGCGTGGCCATCGTGGAGCGCGAGCAGCACCTGGGCGGAATCCTCCGCCAGTGCATCCACCCCGGCTTTGGCCTGTCGCACTTTAAACAGGAGCTCACCGGTCCCGAGTACGCGCAGCGCTTTATCGACCAGGTGCGCGCGACCGACATCGCGCTGTTCCTGGACAGCATGGTGCTTGGGATTGATTCGGGCGGGCCTACGGAAGACACCGCGGTCCACACCGTCACGCTCATGAGCCCTGCCGGCATGCTGCAGCTCACCGGGCGCGCGGTCGTCCTTGCCATGGGTTGCCGCGAGCGTACCCGCAGCGAGATCAAGATCCCCGGCAGCCGCCCCGCCGGCGTGTTTACGGCCGGCCTGGCGCAGCGATACATCAATATTGAGAACCTCAAACCCGGCTCGCGCGCCGTCATTTTGGGTTCGGGCGACATCGGGCTGATCATGGCGCGCCGCTGCACGCTCGAGGGGATTTCAGTCGAGGGCGTGTACGAGCTCATGCCGTACGCCAACGGCCTGCGCCGCAATGTGAAGAACTGCCTGGACGACTTTGGAATTCCCCTGCACCTGTCCACCACGGTGACGCGCGTGGCCGGGCACGATCGCGTGGAGGCCGTAGAGGTAAGCCAGGTCAACGAGCGCCTGATGCCCATTCCGGGGACCGAGCGCATTGTTCCGTGTGACACGCTGCTGCTTTCGGTAGGCTTGATTCCCGAGAACGAGCTTTCGGTTGCTGCGGGCGTAGAGCTTGACCCGCGCACGCGCGGCGCCGTGGTGGACCAGAGCCTGCAGACGGGCGTGCCGGGCATCTTTGCCTGTGGCAACGTGCTGCACGTACACGACCTAGCCGACAACGTGACGCGTGAGTCCGAGAGGGCTGGCGCAGCTGCAGCGGCGTACGCGCTGGGGGCCGGCGCGGGCGCCGTTCCGGATTGCGAGCTCACCGTCTCCCCTGCCGGCATTGCGGGATACGCGCTGCCGGGACGCATTACGGCTGTGGCACTCACCAAGCTCAACTTCCGCGTGCGCCGACCCGTCGACGCCGCCCGCGTGAGGATCTTGGCCGACGGCGAGGAACTGTTCGCCGGCAAGGTCCGCGCGTTTAAGCCGAGCGTTATGGAAAACTTCCCACTGCCAGCAAAGGTGATTCAGCGCGCACTCGACCTAGGTGCTAGCGAAATTGTCCTGTCCGTCGATCCCGTCGAGGAGGCATAAGGCCATGAGCACGAACGCAATCGAAACGCTGCGATTCAACTGCACCACCTGCCCATCCGAATGCCTCCTGACCGTAGAGGTGGAGCGCAACGCCAATGGCGCCCTGGTAGAGGTGCACTCCGTGACCGGCAACAGCTGCCCGCGCGGTGAGAAGTTCGCACACCAGGAACTCACCTGCCCCATGCGCGTGCTCACCACCACCGTGGCCGTATCCGGCGGCGACGAAGCCCTGCTCCCCGTGCGCACCGCTGAAGCCATCCCGCTAGAGCTCCACGCCCAAGCCATGAACTTAATCCGAGACCTAGTCGTCAACGCCCCCATCCGCATGGGCGACGTCGTGCTCCCCAACCTCCTCAACACGGGCATCGACCTCATCGCCAGCATGGACATCAACCCAACCTAAGCAGCTAATTTAGGACGGGGCTCTTTTAGCTACCCCGCCATCCACCCAGTCCCACCTCAATTGCGGTGAAATAGTTCCTGATTTCCGCCAAAACCCCGGCATCCAGGAACCATTCCACCGCAACTATCCTTGGAATTGGTATTTAGCTTGTGCCTGCTTTAGTGCCAATTCAAAACTATGCCGGATTACGGGGTTGATTCGGAGACCCCATCCATACCGGCAATT
>CABUDB010000181.1 GCA_902490245.1 uncultured Collinsella sp. | reverse complement strand
GGTCATTGCCGGCAAAAATGACGAGGACAAGGTCGATCTTGTCGAGGCACCGAGTGTCGATGAGGAAGAGGCGCTCGCCAAGTCCACCTCCGGCGTGCTCAACTTCTTTATGGGCAAGACCGTCTACTCGGCGGCCAACCCCCTGCGCATCGCCTTTATCCATGAGTTCCCCTGTGCGACGTCGAGCTGGGACAGCCTGCACGACCAAGGGCGTCAGTATCTCGATGAGCACTTTGGCGGTATCGTGCGCACCGAGGCGTTCGAGGACTGTCACAATCCGGACGTGTTCTACGCCGCCGTGGAAACGGCTGTCAAACATGGAGCTAACGTCATCTTCTCGACCTCGCACCGCCTGATGGAATACACGCTCAGAGCTGCCGTTGAGTATCCCCAGGTGCGGTTCCTTAACTGCTCTATCGGCCTTCCCCACCAAAGCGTCCGTTCGTACTTTGGCAAGATGTACGAGGCCAAGTTCCTCCTGGGCGCCCTTGCCGCCAGTATGGCGGACAACCACCGTATCGGCTACCACGCGTCGGTCTTCGCCTCGGGCGCGCTTAGCGAGATCAACGCCTTTGCGATTGGCGCCTCGCTGCTCGACCCCCGCGCGCAAATTATCCTGACCTGGGGCGATGTGCCCGCCGGAGGCCTTGCCGAGGCCATGTGCCGCGAAGGCGTGAGCGTCATGACCGGCGCTGACATGTCAAAGTCGCTCGTAGACCCTACGGCCTACGGACTCCACCGCCTGGTCGATGGCAAGGTCGTCGGCATCGCCATGCCGGTCTGGAACTGGGGCCGATACTACGAGCTTATCGTGCGAAGCCTGCTGCATGGCACCTGGGATGAGACCAGTGACGACAGCCAGGTTCGCGCCGTCAACTACTGGTATGGCATGAGCTCGGGCGTCATCGACATTCGCTACGCTCCGGGCCTGCCCTATCAGACGCGCAAACTGGTGCAGCTGCTCCGCAATGGCATCGTCGAGGGCTCCATCAATCCATTTGGCGGCGAGCTTCATAGCCAAGACGGCGTGGTGCAGATCGAGGGCTTTCCCCCACTGCCGAGCGCGCAGATTGTCGAGATGAATTGGCTGGCGGACAACGTGGTAGGCACCATTCCGCAGCTCGACGATGAGCCGGGAGTTACCGCCCTATGAAGATCCTTGCCATAGCAGATACCGAAGAACGATGCCTTTGGGAGTGCTTTCGCAAGGAGCGCTTTGAGGGTGTCGACCTGATTCTGTCTGCCGGCGATCTGGACCCGGACTATCTTGAGTTTTTGGTCACCGTCATCAACAAACCGCTCATCTACGTTCGCGGCAACCACGACGACCGCTACGCACGTCATGCACCGGGCGGATGTATCTGCGTGGAAGACAGCGTGTACACGTACCGAGGGATTCGCATTGCGGGCCTTGGTGGGTCCATGCGTTATCGCGACGGCGCCAACATGTACACCGAACGCGAGATGTCCAAGCGCATGCGTAAGCTGTCGCGTAAGGTTAGGATGGTCGGCGGGTGCGACATTCTGCTTACCCATGCGCCCGCCGCCGGTATGGGTGATTTGGACGATTTGCCGCATCGAGGGTTTGAGTGCTTTAACACGGCGCTTGAGTCCTGGGGGGTCGACTACATGGTGCATGGGCATGTACACCAAAGCTACGGTTACGATTTTCAGCGCGAGCGGCATCATGTGTGTGGAACGACGATCATCAACGCCTGCGGCTATACGCAGTTTGAGCTCGACCAGACGCGCTACCCCATCCGTGGCTGGCAGGCGGCCTGGCTCAATTCGCAAACCATGCGCCGCGAGCTCAAGCGCCACGATGCCATCGAGTCCTCAACCGCCAGAACACCCTGGTAGCCACCTCAAAGGGGACACTGTCCCCTTTGAGGTGGCTTTACCCCGAGATAGCAAGAAACCCGGTCCTGCACGAGGCAGAACCGGGTTTCTTTAGCAATGCTTGCTTTGCTCAGGCAGTAACTAGCAGTTACTCAGCCAGGAAGTCACGCTGGACAGCGGGATCGACCTTGACGCCAGGGCCCATGGTGGAAGACACGGAGATGGACTTGACGTACTTGCCCTTAGCAGAAGAGGGCTTGACGCGCAGGATCTCGGTGTACAGGGCAGCGTAGTTCTCGACGAGCTGCTGCTCGGAGAAGGACTTCTTGCCCAGGGGCACGTGGCAGATGCCGTAACGGTCGGCGCGGTACTCAACGCGGCCAGCCTTGAGCTCGGAGACCATCTTGGCGACATCCATGGTCACGGTGCCGAGCTTGGGGTTCGGCATGAGGCCACGGGGACCAAGGATCTTACCGATGCGGCCAACCTTGGCCATCATGTTCGGCGTAGCGATAGCGGCGTCGAAGTTGATCTCGCCCTTCTGGATCTGGGCGACGAGCTCGTCGGAACCGATGATGTCGGCGCCGGCAGCCTCGGCCTCGCGGGCCTTCTCGCCCTCGGCGAAGACGGCAACACGAACGGTCTTGCCGGTGCCGTGGGGTAGGGAGATGGAGCCACGGATGTTCTGGTCAGCCTTACGAGTATCGATGCCCAGACGGAAGTGGGCCTCGACGGTCTCATCGAACTTGGCGGTGTCGAGCTCCTTGATGAGCTTGGCAGCCTGAAGGGGGGTGTAGAGCGTGGCGCGGTCGATCTTCTCGGCAGCGGCGTTATAGCTCTTACCATGCTTAGCCATGTGCATTACCTCCTGTGGTTAAACGGGCGTGAGCCCTCCCACATCATATCGTGTGCCCTATTGCACACATATAACGGGCGCCCCGGTCGGAGCACCCGTCATTACCTAAATAAATCGCTACTCAGCGATAGTGACGCCCATGGAACGGGCGGTACCGGCGATGATCTTCTTGGCGGCGTCGATGTCGTTGGCATTGAGGTCCGGCATCTTGATCTCGGCGATCTTGGTGAGCTGCTCCTGGGAGAGCTGACCGACCTTGTCGGCCTGGGGCTTAGCGGAACCAGACTTGAGGTTCAGCTCCTTCTTGATGAGGTGAGCCGCCGGCGGGGTCTTGGTGATGAAGGAGAAGGACTTATCCTCGTAGACAGAGATCTCAACGGGGATGATGTCGCCCTTCTTGTCCTGCGTCTCGGCGTTAAAAGCCTGGCAGAACTGCATGATGTTAACGCCAGCAGCGCCCAGGGCGGGACCGACGGGAGGAGCGGGGTTAGCGGCACCAGCAGGAATCTGGAGCTTAATGACGTTGGCAACCTTCTTCTCAGCCATGGTCATTCCTTTCGAATCACGAGTGTGAAGTACTTGCTATATCGTAAGCACGCACGTGTTAGAAGCACTCCTGAGATGAGCAGTCACAGAAGAAGCACGCTCGCGCGAACGGACGAAAACTTAAGCGATGACAGCGACCTGGTTAAAGTCGAGCTCGACCGGCGTCTCGCGGCCAAAGATCATCAGCGTGACCTTGAGCTTGCCAGCCTCGGTGTTAACCTCGGAGACCTTGCCATCAAAGTCGGTAAGCGGGCCATCGGTGACGCGGACGGACGTGCCGACCTCAATATCAACCGAGGTGCGCTTGGGCGAATCGCCCTTACCGGGACGACGAGTCATCTTGTTGTACTCGTCGCGGGAAAGCGGAGCGGGCTTGCCGTTGCCGCCCAGGAAACCGGTGACGCCGGGCGTGTTGCGAACGCACGTCCATGCATCGTCATCCATCTCCATGCGGACAAGAACATAACCCGGGAAAATCTTGGAATCCTTGGTCTCGCGCTTGCCACCCTCTTTAATCTCGGTGACGCGCTCCATAGGAATCTCGATATCAAAGATACGGTCCTGCATGCCCATGGTCTCGATGCGATGCTCGAGATCGGACTTAACACGGTTCTCGTATCCAGAGTAAGTGTGAACGACGTACCAACGCTTAGACATGGTTTAGCCCCTCAATCCAGAGAACAGAGCAAGAGCCTCGCCAAAGCCAGCATCGAGCAGAGCGATGACGACGCCGACGACGATCAGAGAAGCGCAAACGACGACCGAAGCGGGATATGAAAATGATGCTGGAATTTAGGTGACGAAGCGCAAAACGCTAT
>CABUDB010000180.1 GCA_902490245.1 uncultured Collinsella sp. | reverse complement strand
AATCTATTTTAACAAAAAAGTTAATGAAAAATGGATTACATTCCATAAATATCCGTAGCCGCAGGTCCGGCTAAACGGGGAGGGAACATGGGGCCAGCAAAACGCCGCAGCGGGACTGTTCCCGTTGCGGCGTTTTTTGTTACAGGTAGGCGCCCAGGTTGATGTCGGTTATTGGGGCCGCGGATGGGCCCGTCGGGTGCTGCTCGGCCTTTTGGGTGCTCACACGTTCGAGCAAGAAGGGGCGCACGAGCTCCTGACGGTTAATGTCCTCGGTGGCCGTGGCCGTGGTGACGGTGCGCGCGGCGGAGCCGATGCGGACTCGTTTGGTCTTGGCGGCAGGCTTATCCTCGATCTGCTCCATGAGCAGCTGAACGCCCTTGCGGCCAATCTCGTAGCCTGGGGGTGCTACCGTGGTGAGCGGGACCGATCCGCTCCAAGCGAGCGGGTTGCCGTCGCAGCCGGCCACGCGGACCTGGCCGGGGACGGAAATGCCTTTGTCGGTCAGCGCCGAGATAACGCCCGAGGCCAATACGTCGGTCAGGCCGATGACAAAATCGGGGCGCTCGTCAGCAGGGCGTTCGGCAATCTGGGTACCGATGCTGTAGCCGTCGGCTGCGGTATTCCACTCCCCGGCATCGATGACCTCAATTTTGATATCAGGATGCAGGGCAAGTGCCTTGTGGATGCCAAGGACGCGCAGGCCGAGCTGCATAAATGCCGCTCGGCCCACAACGGTGATATGGCGTGCGCCGCGGGCGATGGCGAGCTCGGCGATAATACGCCCCTGTGCCTCGTTGTCGGCGGCCACGTAGTAACCGGGCTCGGAGCAATGGATGTCCAGATAGACGATCGGCACGGGCATCTTGGTCATAGCGGGGTGCCAGTCGGGGGACGCCATGGGCTGAACCATGACGCCGGACATCTGCGTGCCCATAAAATAGCGCAGGTAATGATCCTCGAGAATATCGTCGTTATCGGCATTGGCGATGAGCAGATCGTAGCCGTGCTTGCGGGCCTCGTTGTGGGCGCCGCTGGCGATTTGGAGCGAAAAGCCGTGGTCGAGACGGGGGAGCACCAGGCCAAAGGACTTGGTGGCGCCGCCCGCGAGCTGACGAGCGCTTTGGTTGGGCAGGTAGCCCAGGCGATTGATGGTCTCGTTGATGAGACTGAGGGTCTCGGGGCGCAACTTCTCGGGATGGTTGAGCGCGTTGGAAACCGTGCCAAGCGAAACCCCGGCCTCGCGCGCGACGTCGCTGATTTTAACCTTTGCCATAGCGGCCCCTTTGATGCGTTTCAAGTACAAGCCAGATTGTAGCATCCTAAACCAACCAAAAAGTGACAGGTTTATTTTGGCAGGTTTTATCTGGGGAAACGCCGTTGCCAGCGCGACCACCACAAAGGTGCCTGTCCCCATTGTGGCGGTTTGGACCGGCTGGGCATGTGTGCATCGGGTGGTATCTAAGTTGAGATACCACATCTGGTATATCAGCTTGCGCCTGCGTGAGTACAATACTCGAACGTTATGCGTCTCAGCGCCCCTTGTGCGTGGACGTCTTGCAGTCACGCGAACGAAGGGATTTATCCTATGTGCGGAATCGTCGGCTACACCGGCTCTGATATTGCAAAGAACATCCTGGTCACGGGCCTCAAGCGCATGGAGTATCGCGGCTATGACTCCTCGGGCGTCGCGCTCGAGGTGGGCGAGGGCGCCGCGGCGCACCTCAACGTCATCCGCCGCGTGGGCAAGGTCGCGGGCTTGGAGAGCGAGCTTTCCAACATTGACAGCGACGCTACCTGCGGTATCGGCCACACCCGTTGGGCCACCCACGGCAGGCCCTCCGTCGTTAACGCTCACCCCCACACCAGCTGCGACGGTCGTATCGCCATCGTCCACAACGGCATCATCGAGAACTTCGCCGAGCTGCGCGAAGAGCTGGAGGGCCGCGGCCATCACTTTAAGAGCGAGACCGATACCGAGGTCTTCGCGCATCTGATCGAAGAGGCTTATGCCGAGACGCACGACCTGATGGCTTCCGTACGCGAGGCCTGTACCCACGTGGTGGGCGCCTATGGCTTGGCCGCCGTGTGCGCTGACGAGCCCGGCGTGATCGCCGTGGCCCGCAAGGATTCCCCGATTGTGGTCGGCGCAGGCGAGACCGGCGCCTATGTCGCTTCCGACGTCATCGCACTCATCGACGCCACCCGCGATGTCGTGGTGCTCGAGGACGGTCAGTTTGCCAAGCTCACGCCCGCAGGCGTCGAGTACACCGATGAGGCCGGCAACGTTATCGAGCCCAAGGTCACCCACATCGACTGGGACCTGGACATGGCAGAAAAGGGCGGTTATCCCGACTTTATGCTCAAGGAAATCCACGAGCAGCCGCGCGTCGTGCGCGACACACTAGTCGGTCGTATGACGCCGGCCGGCGAGCTCGACATCGACGAGCTGGGCCTTTCGCTCGAGGAGCTCAACGACATCGACCGCGTCTACGTGATCGCTTGCGGAACCAGCTATCACGCCGGCCTCATTGCCAAGAATCTCATTGAGGGCTGGGCTCGCATCCCCACCGAGGTGGAGGCGGCCAGCGAATTCCGTTACCGCAATCCCATCATTACGCCGACGACGCTTGTCGTTGCCGTGTCCCAGTCGGGCGAGACGGCCGATACCCTTGCCGCCATTCGCGACGCGCGCATCAAGGGTGCCAAGGTCTTCGGCATCACCAACGTGGTGGGCAGCCCCGTGGCGCGTGAGAGCGACGGCGTCATCTACACCAAGGCCAACAAGGAGATCGCGGTCGCCTCGACCAAGAGCTTCATCGGCCAGGTCGTGAGCCTTACGCTTTTGGCCCTGCTGCTAGCGCAGGTCAAGTACCGCCTGACCACCAAGCAGGCGCGCATGCTGTTCCGCGAGCTTTCCGATACGGCCGAGCAGATCCAGTGGATTTTGGATACCCAGACCGAGGCCGTGCATGAGGCCGCCCTGCTGTGCAAGGACGCGCAGTCCGCACTGTTCGTGGGTCGCGGCATGGGTGCCGCTATTTCCTACGAGGGCGCGCTCAAGCTCAAAGAGGTCAGCTACCTGCACGCCGAGGCCTACGCCGCCGGCGAGATGAAGCACGGCCCCATCGCGCTGATCGACCCGGGCTTCCCTGTCATCGCTGTGGCCACCAAGAGTGCCACCTACGACAAGACCGTGTCGAACCTCATGGAGTGCAAGGCGCGCGGTGCCAAGGTCATCGTCGTTGCCACTGAGGGCGACGAGGAGATCAACAAGATCGCCGACTGCATCATCCGCGTGCCAGCAGTCCGCGACGTGTTCAGCCCCATCACGGCGAGCGTCCCGCTGCAGCTGCTCGCCCGCGAGGTCGCCATCCTGCGCGGCTGCGACGTCGATCAGCCTCGAAACCTCGCCAAGAGCGTGACCGTGGAATAACTAATATTCCGCCGTTCTAACAACTAAGGCCCGGCTCCGCATCAAGACGGAGCCGGGCCTTGTTGCATTTGCCCAGATAAAACCTGCCAAAATAAACCTGTCCCTTTTTGGCAGGTTAGCGAAGCTTGCTGGTCTCGAAGTACTCGGGGAATTGGTCCAGAACTTCGGTTTGGTTGCGGAACATCATGTGCAGGTGCTTGCTGACCAAAAAGCTCGCTTCGATGGGGTCGCGACCGGCGATAGCGCGGCGAATCTGCTTGTGCTCGTTCACGATGTCCTGATTGTCGAGCGTCTGCGTGGCGGCGCGCAGCCAGCGGAAGCGCTCCAGGTCGGCATTGGTCGCCTCGAGCCACGACCACACGGTACTGCGACACGCGATGCTAAAGATCATGCGGTGCATAAGGTTGTCGCTTAAAAAGAAGCCGATGCGATCCTCTTCGGCCATGGTCTTTTCCTGCAGCGCGATGGCTCGGTCGAGCTGCTCCATGCCTGCCGAGGTGGCACGGGCGCAGCACTCCACAATCACCTGCTTTTCCAGGTGCTCGCGAATGTAGCAGGCGCTCTCGGCAAGAGTGCGCAAAAGCCATCTGGTAAGCGAGATGGGCGACCATATTACCGACCCGCTCATC
>CABUDB010000179.1 GCA_902490245.1 uncultured Collinsella sp. | reverse complement strand
ATAGGACGGTATAATATAGCTAGCTATAACGTAAAGGAAGGATGGCCCTGTGTTTATCGGAAGAACAGTGGAAATGTCCGAGCTCAATCGACTGTATGGCACGGGCTCCTTTGAGATGCCTGTGATTTATGGCCGCCGTCGTGTGGGTAAAACGCGTCTTATCACAGAGTTCATCCAAGGCAAGAAGGCTATTTACTTTCAAGCTCGTCGTACCAATGCAGAGGCAAATCTGCACGGCTTTAGCCAGGCGATACTTGCGGGTTCGGTTGGTGCTGCAGACGTGTCGTTTCGTAGTTTTGACGAAGCGTTCGATGCATTGGCCACCATGGCTCGCACGGAACGTTTGATTGTCGTGATTGACGAGTATCCCTATCTCGCCCAATCGAATCCCGAGATCAGCTCGTTGCTGCAAGACAGGATCGATCACCTGTACAAAGAGACCAAGCTCATGCTTATCCTGTGCGGGTCGTCGCTTTCGTTCATGGAAGAGCAGGTGTTGGGCTACGAGAGCCCACTATACGGTAGGCGTACGGCTCAGTTTAAGATCATGCCGCTCGATTTTACGACGACCCTCGGCCTGTGGCAGAGCATGGGTCGCGAGGACGCTGCAGTTTGCTATGGCATGACGGGCGGCATTCCTGCATATATCGAGAAAGTCGATCCTAGCGTATCGCTCAAGGACAACATCAAGCGTCTTTTTCTTACTCCTACGGGCTATCTCTTTGAGGAGCCGAGTAACCTGCTGTTGCAAGAGTGCCGCAATCCCGAGCAATATGATGCGATCGTGCAAGCAATTGCTCAGGGGCGCTCGAGAATCTCAGAGATTGCGAGCTCTACGGGAATCCCTGCGAGTAACGTAAAGAACTATGTGGATAAGCTGGCGTCGCTTGGGATTGTCGAGCGCGAGCTGCCCCTAAACGAGACGAGCAATAAGCGGGCCGTGTATCTACTGAGCGACCAGATGTTTAGGTTCTGGTACAAGTTTGTTCCGCAGAACATCGGGCTGATTCAAAACGATATGGCCGAGATGGCGTATAAGCGCATTGAGCCGCACATATCGGATTACGTGGGTACGGTCTTTGAGCTTATATGCAGACAATACGTGTACGAACTCGCGCGCGCGGGCCAGCTCGATGTGGTTCCGGCGAGCGTCGGGCGCTGGTGGGGGACGGATAATCGCACGCATACGCAGGAAGAAATCGACTTGATTGTTGACGATGGCGAGGGCACTGCGCTGTTTGCGGAGTGCAAATGGCGCAATGAACCGGCGGGCGAAGACGTGCTGCAAAAGCTCGTTCATCGAAGCGAGCTCTTTAGACGGCAACGAAAAAGCTATGCGCTTTTCTCAAAAAGCGGCTTTACGCAGGGATGTCGGGATGCCGCGGAGAGTAGGGGAGACGTCAAGCTGATCTCGTTTGCCGAGATGTGAGGGCGGAGATAACCAAGCGCTCTGATGTGATGCTGGGAATGGGATGCGCTTTCCCTTTGCGGCCTTTGGCGGAAAGCGCGTCCCAGATTTCGGCTTCAGAATGGGATGCCGTTTCCGGATCGGCCCTCAGGCGGAAACTACGACCCGGAATATGGCTCCAAAACGGGATACGCTTTCCCGGTGGCATCTCTAGCGGAAACTGCATCCCGGAATGAGCTCTCGGAACGGGACACGCTTTCCCATCGGGGCTTCAAACGGAAACCGTGTCCCGGAATCGAGCCTCAGGGTGGGACGCATTTTCCGGTAGAGGCCTGGGACGGAAGGCGTGTTCCAGAATCCGGCTAATCCGATGGCCAGGTGGTTGAGCGAGCGGGCTCCGGGCTCCGAGGCTCCATTACTGAAAATTCATTTGTTAAACCTGGCAACCGTGGGTAGAATAAAGTCGACGGCAGCCCAAGGGTGATAGCTGGGCAGCGCCGTTACTTAGTTCAAGGGGTCAATGCCTTAACGGCGTCGACTCCTCTTCTTTTGCTTCGTACGCTGCTTAAGTGCCTCGGAAAGTCCGATAAGCGCCGTGAGGGGCGAGACCAAAGCGGTCAGGAGCTTCACGAAATCAATCAGATCGGTCATGGGCATCACCTCCCGTCGCATGGAGGGCGCTGCCCGGCACATGGAACTGCCGTCAACAACTGCCATTCTATCAAAGCGCGGTCATAAATACGAATATATGTTCGATAATAACAGCAACGTGATTCCCTCGAATAGCAGCCTTTCGTAAGGGCGGCAGAAGACGGCGCTGGGCGATTGGGGATAGACGCGCAGGTCTTCGTCACCGAAAGCCCGTTTGATTAACCAGCCCTCTGTAGGTACACTGCATATTGATGGGCTCGGGATGACCTCTGATTCAAGTCACCGGGCCTCAATCTTTTTCATCCATTTGAATAGAGTGGGCGGCGCTCTCGGGGCCGTCTGCATGGCGTGTGCCTGGCGCATGGTATTGCGCCCCGCTTTCATGTCCGCACGAGCGCCTATCCTTACGGCAATGTAGCCGCCTATGTAGCAAGCGGCAGGCAACGGAGAAAGGCCCTAACCGTGTCAGCTGAAAAGACGCCGGGTATCTCGGCTATCGATACGACGAACTTTGCGCGCCAGATCGTGCTGGACTTTGAGTTTGCGCCGGTGCCAAAGCAGCGCCAGCGCCGTGGACTGCGCAACGAGATTATCGAGGTCGGCGCCGTCAAGCTCGATTACCACGGCAACGTTATGGGTGAGTTCTCGCAGTTTGTGCAGACGGAATTTACCGAAGGCGTTGCGTTTCCCGTCCGCGAGCTTACGGGGATATCGGCCGTGGACACCGCGATGGCCGACCCGCTCTACATGGTGATCAAAAGGCTCAGCGATTGGATCGGTTGCTACTCCGCCCAGATAGTTTGCTGGAGCGGGACGGATCGTCGACAGCTTTTGACCGAGTGCCGGGCAAAGCACATTGACCTTTCCGCATTTCCTACGGACTGGGTCGACCTGCAGGCGTTTTATACCTCGATCATGGACGTGGGCAGCCACGGGTGCGTCTCTTTGAGTGACGCGGCGACGTGGTTTGGCATCGAGTTCGACGAGTCGACGGGTCATGCCCATAGCGCCCTGGCCGATGCGCGCGTGACCGCCAAGCTGCTCAAGCAGGTGATGGACGGGGGCTATCACGTGAGTCCGCACGCCCAGGAGATCCGCCAGCGGTGGGGGATGGGCGAGCGAGCCCAGACGCGCCTCTCTAGTAAGTGCCCCGAGCTGGGCGATCTGCTGCTAAGGCTGAAGGAGGAGGGGAGGTAGGCGGGGCCCCGGGAATGACCTCTGACTCGATTCGCCGGGGCTCTTTTGCTTTCTTTGGAGCTTTCTCACGGGGCTGACTTTACTTCGTCTCATTTCGTATAAAGCAGCTGCTAGATTGCATAGTGATGATAAAATTAATCAATTCAACATCAGCAGCTGTCGCTTTGCGCGATGAGGGGTTCCGAGACGTATGAACGAGTCTGATACACGGCTTAAGCTCATCGATCCTGCGATTATGAAGTCGTGGGATCGCAACACCCAAGTCTTCACTGAGTATTTCTTTACCAGTGGCGAGATTGTCGTGCGCGGAAGCATGGTCTCCCGCAAAGACAAGAAGAAGGCGGACTACCTTCTTATGTACGCTCCCGGTATCCCAATCGCAATTGTCGAAGCCAAGGATACGGAGCACACCGTTGATGCCGGTCTCCAACAGGGGATGGGATACGCCCAGCTGCTCGATATTCCGTTTGCGTATAGCTCAAACGGAAAAGGTTTTGTTGAGCACGATTTTTTTACCGGGACAGAGCGCGCTCTCTCCATAGACGCGTTTCCTACCCCGACGGAACTCTGGACACGATACTCAAAAGCTAAGGGGCTTGAGCATCCGTATAGCCAGGAGATTGTGACCGCCCCGTATTATCAGGAGCACGGTGGCAATCATCCTCGCTACTATCAGTGCATCGCTATCAATCGTACGCTTGAAGCTATTGCGCGAGGCAAGAATCGCATCTTGCTCGTTATGGCAACAGGAACGGGAAAGACTTTTACGGCTTTTCAAATCGTTCATCGCTTGCGACAGACTACCGAGGCTCGTAAGGTTCCCTATCTGGCGGACCGCAATA
>CABUDB010000178.1 GCA_902490245.1 uncultured Collinsella sp. | reverse complement strand
GCGGCACTCCGTTCGCCGACGCCTACGTGGATGATGTGATCAGTTGGGCTGTCGGCACCACATCTCTGCGCGCTACCCCATTTGGAAAGCGCATCCCATAATTTGGCTGAAAACTGGGGTGCGCTTTCCGAACGAGCCGAAACGGCCCGAATCGATCGGACCACCTCATCCCCGTTTCCTCGCCATCTGCCCGAGCGTGCTACACTAGCAGCATCTATGCCACCGCGAACGGCTCGGCCCCGCGCCCGCCGCTCGCAAACGAACTTTAAACGCACGAGGGTTGGCCATGCCGCTTTTCTCGCAACATACCGCCCGGTTCTCGCCGGACGTTCCTTTGGAGGGCACCAGCTCTCGCGAGCTGCTCAAGCGGTACCAGCCGCTCGAGACACTTGCGACCGGCGGTTTTGGCTCCATCGAGATCTGCCGCGACACGCACCTGCGCCGCCGCGTCGCCATTAAACGCATCCCCCTTATCAACGGTGCCGGCATGCCCGCTAGCGACATCATGGATGTCCTGCGCGAGGCGCACACTGCCGCCATGCTTCAACATCCCAACATCGTGCAGGTCATCGACTTTACGCACGACACAGCCTATGCCTACCTGGTTATGGAATATGTCGATGGCATGTCGCTGGCCGAGTTTTTGCACCGCGCGGACGGCCACTCACTTACCTTTGACGAGGCCGCGGCCATTGCCGATGCCCTGGGCCAGGCGCTCACCTTCGCCCATAGTAATGGCGTACTCCACCTGGACATTAAACCCGCCAACGTGCTCATCGACCACTCGGGCAATGTAAAGCTCACCGACTTTGGCATGGCGCGACTGTCGTCTGCCGGTGGCTTTGGCGGCTCACGCGGCGGCACCATCGGCTACATGCCGCCCGAGCAGCTCGATATCGAGACCGGCACGGTCGACGAGCGCGCCGATGTCTTTGCCCTCGCCTGTGTGATCTACGAGGGCCTGTGCGGCAGCGCTCCTTTTATGGCGGCCACGCCCGCCGACTCGCTCGGCCGCATCATCGGCGGCGCCACCTATCCCAGCGAGCTGATACCACACTTTCCCCCGGGAGCCGAGGCCGCGCTCATGAGCGCGCTCTCCCCCATGCCGCAGGACCGCCCCAACAGCATCGAGGCATTTTGCGACCAGCTCCTTGCCGGTCTGGGCAGCGTGCGCGAAGGCCGTCGCAGCCTGGAGCAAATGGTTGGCGAACTTTCGGATGACGAGCAGGAGCTCGACGATATCGAGCCGTCGCACTACGAGGACGACACCATCGAAGTCGACCCCGCACTCGGCTGGGCAGGCACGCGCTGGAGCCATGCGCGCGACTACGCCATGCACGCTATCTCGGCGCTAACGTGCGGCGCCTTTAGCTTTTTGCTGATGCAGACGGCCGGCGTCGCGGCGCTTCCCGGCCTGGTCATTGCGGCTATCGCGATCGGAGCGGCGGCCGGCCTGGCCCCCCAGATTGGCTCGGCCATCTCGGCTGTGGGCTTTTTGGTGCTCATGGCAAACGCCACCATGCAGGCACAGGGCGTCCTGTCGATGTTGCCCGTCGCGGTGATCTTTGCCGCCGCCATGTCCGGTTGGTGGATCGCCTGGGGTCGCACCGAGGCTGCCGCGAGCGCCGCACTCACCTGTGCACTCGCGCTTGGCTGTCTGACCGGCAATACCTTCCTGGCAGCTGGGGTCACCGCCGGCGTCGCGTCATTTTGGCTCGGCCCGGCAAGCGCCGCCGCGGCAACGGGCATGGGCGCACTTTTTGCCCGTCTGGCCACGGTCGCGCTTTCAGCCGGAGGCGTGCTGGGGCTCGGTAACGTTGCCGCAGCGCTGGGAGACCCACTCCTTTGGGCTGCCTTTGTGCTGGTAGCGGCAACTGCCGCGGCGTCATCTGCGCTGCTCAACGCCCATGCCAAGCGTGCCGATCAGGGCTCAAACCTTGCCGTAATCGCCGCCATCGCTGTCGCCGGCATCGGCTGCGCAGCGGCGTCCTGTCTTGCACACCATATGGAAATTGCCAGCCTTGCAGCCGCGGTCGTCGCCAAGGCGGCGGTTGCGGGAACCCTATCCTCTATAATCGTTGGGATATGCCTATATTTGCTCGGATACCAAAGAACCTATACGGAGAGTGATCTTTCGTGAACTTCCTGAACATCTTCGAGGACCACGTGGCCGGCATCTTCGGTGCCACCCGTGCCCCGTTCTCCTTTAAGAAGCTTGCCAAGCAGGCCGCTCGCGACATGGAGGATCAGACTCTGGTGATCAACGGCGTCAACACGGCGCCGGCACTCTATACCATCCTGATCGCCGCCGACGACGATCCCATGCTCGCCCCGTTCTACCCCGAGCTTTCGCGCGAGGTCCGCGAGTTTGTGAAGGCGCAGGCCGAAAAGCGCCGCTATGTCTTTGTCGGCGAGCCCCTCGTGCGCTTTATGATCGATCCGCAGCTGCGCGCCGGCAAGTTCTCGGTCTTTGCCGAGAACGTCGATGCCCCCACGCTCGGCCGCCTGTACGAAGAAGAGCGCGCCTATCAAAACGGTCTGGGCCAAAACAACTCCGCGGCAAGCCGTGCCGCCAGCGCCCCGCGCGCCGGCCAGCAGCAGTTTGCTGCCCCGCAGCAGCAGCGCCCCGCCGCCATGCCCCAGCAGCAGCCGACGCCTCGCGCCGCCGCTCCCGACCCGCTTGCCGTGGCAGACCCCTTCGCGCCTAGCGTCCCCGACCCCGCCGCAGCACCCATCCCGGTGCCGCAGACCGTCTCGCGCGACGCGCTTGCCGGCATGGGCGGAGCCGCCGCGACCGGTGCCGCCGTGGGCCTAGGCGCCGCAGCCGGCATCGCCTCCAACATGGCGAGCACTCGCGCCCCGCAGCGCCCGCTCGCCCAGCTCGTCGACGTCGTGAGCGGCGAGAGCCATAGCATCACCTCCGCACAGGTGACCATCGGTCGCGAGCGCTCAGTTTCCGACATTGCCCTGCGCGACCCCAACGTGTCGCGCCGCCACGCCCAGCTCACCTTTACGGGCTCGGATTGGTCGATCGAGGACCTCAATTCCACCAACGGCACGCTCGTCAACAACCGCCGTATTACGCGCTGCCCGCTGCGCAACGGCGATCTGCTGACGTTTGGCCTGAGCACCTTTGAATTTAGGGGATAGTCGCTTATGAACATCGATATCGTCCTTTTTGCAGGCCGCATCGTCCTGGTCGCCCTGCTCTATATCTTCCTGTTCGCCGTCATGAAGACCGGCGTGGGACTTGTGCGCGGACAGCGCCGCGACTCGGCTATCTGGACGATCGATGTGGACAAGGGTCCGCGCGGTATCCGCGGCATCCACGTAGACATGCTCGGCCCCGTCATCGTCGGTCGCTCGCCATCTTCGGACATCTGCATCAACGAACCGTTCGTCTCGGCCTCGCATGCGCGCTTTTCGCTGCAGGGCCCGGCGCTCATCATCGAAGACCTCAACTCGCTTAACGGCACGCTCGTCAACGGCCGCCAGCTTGTGGAGCCCGCAACGCTGCGCGAGGGCGACGAAGTCCAGATTGGCGACGTGGTCATGAAGGTGAACCGTCGATGATCGACGAGGAGAACAAGTCCGCGACTATGACCGAGGCACCGGCTGCCGCCACAGCTGCGCCGGCCCACGCCGCTCCGGCGGGCTCCGCACCCGTGGAACCCGAGGACACCGTGTTCTCCCTGCCTCTTTCGCATGTAACGCATGATATTTCGGATCTCGCCGATAACGAGGACGAAGAGGATACCGTAGCGGCGCCCATCGGCGCACATGCCGCGGAACAGCCCACAGCGCCCGAAGCAACCCCGGCGCCAGCTCACTTTGCAGAGCCTGTCGCCGCGGCAATCAACGAGAGCGCTGCGGTGTTTGCGGCACCCGAGCCCGCCGCGCCGGCGTTTCCCATAGCCCCGGCATCCGAGGTTGCGCCCGTGTCTACGCCGGCGCCCGAGCCTATAGACGTCAGCCCGCAAGACGACGAGTCGACCGCCCGCGTGTCCGAGGAGCCCGACTCCCCGGACACCGGCGATTCCGAATCAAACGCCGAGACCGACACCGTCTCTCCCGGTGACACAGCCGAGATCGACGTAGCC
>CABUDB010000177.1 GCA_902490245.1 uncultured Collinsella sp. | reverse complement strand
CGTTCAGGCATACTCTAACCCTCGACCTCAACGAGCTCGATATCAAAGTTGAGGTCCTTGCCGGCCAACTCGTGGTTGGCGTCGAGCGTCACAGCCTCGGGCGTCACGTCAATGACGACGGCGGGAACGGGCATGCCGCTCGGCGTGGACAGGAAGAGCTTCATGCCCTTCTCGATCTGCTCGATGTTGGGAACCTGCTCGGCCGGGAAGGTCAGAACCATCTCGGGATTGTGCTCGCCGTAGGCATCGGCAGCAGGAATGTGCACGGTCTTCTTCTCGCCCACCTGCATGTCGACAACAGCGGCGTCGAAGCCCTTGATCATCTGGCCGGCGCCGCAGGTGAACTCCAGCGGCTCGCCGCGATCGTAGGAGCTATCGAACTGCGTGCCATCGTCGAGCGTGCCACGATAATGGGTCTTGACCTTCTTGCCCTGGTTGGACATGGTAACCTCCGTGATAAGGGCGGCGCACAACGCGGGCCGCCGTGAACATATGGCGCTAACTATACCCTAGTCATACAATTCAATGACAGTTTGCAAAGAAACGCTGCAACCGGAGGAACCATGGCATATCCTGTATTTGACCTACACTGCGACACTGCCGACCGCATCGGCTGGGCCACGCTCGATCTCGACCTGCGCTTTACCGCCGGCACCGACGGTTATTTCCCCGGCGACGAAACGCATCCGCAAGATTTCGACCTCATCGAGGGTAACGCCTGTGCCATCTCGCTCGCAAAGATCGGCAACACGCCGTGGGCACAGTGCTTCGCCACGTTTGTCCCCGACGAGATTCCCACCGCCCACGCCGCGCGCTTCCAGGCGCAGATCATGGCACACATGAGCGGCCAAGCAATGCTCAACCACGACCGCATGGTCAACGTACGCAACGCCGCAGACATTCGCCCCGCGCTCAAAGACGGCAAGGTCGCCTGCATCCACACCATCGAAAACGCCACGTTCTTTGCCGAGGACCCCGCGCTGATCGAGGTGCTCAAGAGCCTGGGCGTACTCATGTCATCACTCAGCTGGAACGCGCAGGGACCGCTCGCGAGCGGCCACGACACCCACGCCGGTCTCACCGCCGCCGGCATCGAGGCACTTACGCAGATGGAGCACGCCGGCATGGTACTTGATGTCTCCCACCTCAACGATGAGTGCTTTGACGAGGTTGTCGCCCACGCCACGCGTCCCTTCGTCGCCAGCCACTCCAACTCCCGTGCGGTTTGCGGCGTCAAACGCAACCTTACCGACGACCAGTTCCGCACCATTCGCGACATGGGTGGCATCGTCGGCCTCAACTACTGCAGCGAGTTCCTTTCCAGCGACGCAACCGACGAAACCGCCGCAGACGTCACCTTCGACCAGCTGGCGGCACATATCGAGCACTGGCTCGACCTGGGCGGCGAAGATGTCATCGCACTCGGCGGCGACTGGGACGGCGCCAAGGTACCCGACTTCCTCTCTGATGCCAGCAAGATGCCCGAATTCCAGAACATGCTCTCCAAGCACTTTGGCAAGACCGTGATGCAGAAGCTCTGCAGCGACAACGCGCTCGCCTTCTTCGAGCGCTATTAAGAGCGCAATTAATTTCGCATCCCTTGAGCGGGCCGGCATGCCGAGCGGTCGACATGCCGGCCCGTCCCCAATCTGAAGGATCACATTTGACGCAGCAATTTACGATTTCCGTACCCCGACCGGATGGAACGCTCATCCCCGTCGTCGTTACCAAAAAGCGCGTCAAGAACTTTAACCTACGCGTCACATCGAGCGGCGAGGTCCACGCCAGCGCACCGCTCGGCGCCAGCCACGAGCGCATCGAAGCGTTTGTGAAGCGCAACAGCGCCTGGATTATCAGCCGACTTGCCCAACGTGAGCAACGTCAGGCGACAGCGCGAGAGCCGCTCAGCCCCTCGTCCATCATTGCACTTTGGGGCAAGCCCATCACGGTACAGGACGCACTCGATCACAACTTTGCATCGCCCGCACCGCGACCCAAGCAGGCCACCTTCGCAAGTTTTATGGGTACCGACGAATCGGACGAAAGCCCACAGGCCAAGCGGCGCGCAATCCTCGACGGCCTAACGTCCGACGAGCTCCAAGCCCACATCGACCAGCTCTACGCGTCCGAGGTCACCGCAGCGCTACGCGACATCGTGCACGCGTACGAAATCGCAATGGGCGTCACCGTGGCCCGCGTCTCCGTGCGCAGCATGAAAACGCGTTGGGGCTCCTGCACACCCAAAACCGGCGCCATTCGCATCGCGCGCGAGCTCGCCGCCTACCCTGTCGAATGCCTCGACATGGTTGTCGCCCACGAGCTCGTCCATCTGCTCGAGCCGAGCCACAATCAGCGCTTTCACGCCCTGCTCGACACGTACTGTCCCAACAATAGAGCACTGTCTCAGCGGCTCAAGCAGCCACCCCTCAACAAGCTCTAGCGTCGACTAGCGCACGCGCTCGATCTCGACGCCGCAGCTTGCCAGGGGCAGGCCAACAGGAGCCCACGGCTTATCGAGCTTTATGCGCACACCAAGCAGCGAGGGATAACGGCGCAGCAGCATCTGGGCTGTCCCCTCGGCTGCCGCCTCGATGAGCTTAAACGTATGCTCGCGCAGATAGCCATCGACATCGTGGCACACCGAGCCGTAGTCAATCGAGGCGTCCAGGTTATCGTGCTCCCCCGCCGCGCGCAGGTCGGCATAGAGCACCAGAGAAACGATGAACTTCTGACCCAGCGCGTTCTCCTCGGGATACACGCCATGGTTGGCAAAAACCTCCAGGCCGTCAATGACAATACGATCGGCATGGCGCAAATCGTCATAGCTCACGTGAGGCACCGCCGTTGCGGTGGATATTTCGCCCCTTCCACGGCGGGCGAGCTCGGCGCCTTCGGTCTTGGTTGCATTCTCGGGCAGTTTCTTGTTACTCAACGCGATCGTCTCCTTCGTTTAGAACCCCGACCGCGCAAACTAACTACACGCGAATCGACAGGTTCTTTTTATCATCGCTCCAGTTGCAAGCGTTGCGCGCGGGGCATGCAAAGCAGGCACGCGACGCTTTGTCGGCTGCATAGAGCAGACGCTCAAGCGGTTGGCTGTTCACGCGCAGCTTTCGATGGCCCAGAATGGCCGTCTTAATGGCTGCGGCATCGGCCGGCTCAAACGCCACGTCATCGGGCATGCCGCCGAGAATCGCATCAGCGACGCGTTCGCTTGCAACATCATGGGATATACCCGATTCATACTGTTCATCTTTGCCGATATCGTGAAGAAGTGCTGTGGCGTAGATGACCTCGCGGTCAAATTCGAGCTGCTCCTCGAGATTCTTGATCCACATAATGCGCGCGACATCGAGCAGATGGTCAATACCGTGGCGGCAGAAGATGCGCCCCGATTCCAACTGTACGATGTTGCCCAGGTGCCGCCGGAACAGCCCGTTGGCACAAATGTAATCAATGCGAGGCATGGCACCAAAGGGGGCCAGGCCCGAAGCCATAAAGCCGCGACGCGACGTCCCCTCATCGGTCTTCGATGTAAAGTCGTTGACGACTCTCATGGTTAGCGGCCCAGCATCCTAAAGAAACGCTCCTCGAGCGCGGGATCGGTCTCAAAGACGCCGCGGCGAGCAAGCGTCACGGTCTTGGTGCCGGGCTTTTGCACGCCACGCATCGTCATGCACATATGCTCGGCCTCCATCAACACAATCGCTCCCTGGGGAGCGAGATAATCCATGAGGGCATCGGCAACCTGTGCGCACAGTTGCTCCTGCAGCTGAAGACGGCGGGCATAAACCTCAACCGTGCGGGCGAGCTTGGAAAGCCCAGCCACCCGACCGTTAGGGATATAACCAATGGCGGCCTTGCCATAAAACGGCAGCAGATGATGTTCGCACAGCGAGTAGAACGTGATGTCGCGCTCGATAACCAAATCGTTCGAAGCGACGGCAAAGGTTTTGGACAGGTGTTCCTCGGCACTCTGGTCCATACCGCCGGCGATCTCACCATACATACGGGCAACGCGCGCCGGGGTCTCCAGCAGGCCCTCACGAGTTGGGTCCTCGCCTATGCCCTCAAGCACCAGCTTAATGGCGGCCTCGACTTTTTCCTGATCGA
>CABUDB010000176.1 GCA_902490245.1 uncultured Collinsella sp. | reverse complement strand
GGTCGCGCGCAGCAACGCTGCCGAGCACTGTCTGCTCGATGTCTGGGCTCGTCAACTCAACACGAAAGCTCAGGATAAAATGAACATCACGTTTTTTGCGGGCATCGATGGACTTGCGGTGGAGCTCGATGGACTTGATCTCAGAGTCTTTGCAACGTAGGACGCGTTTGACGACTCGCTTGCCAACGATGAGGCAAGCATTTTCATCACCGGCTTCATCGAGCGACGCAGTGACTTGGGTGATTTCGATCATCGAGGTCTCCTTAGATGCAAGAAAGAGGCCGTCCGGTGTCCCAGACGGCCCGAATGCGTTTTGATTATAACTGCGCGGCTATAGGTTACTTGCAGCGCGAATGCCCGAAATCCAGGCCCATGCAAGGTTAAAGCCACCACAGTCGGCGTCGATATCGAGTGCTTCGCCGCAGACGCAAAGCGGGGCATCGGCTGCATCGTTCGCGCGAAGGCTGGGTATCGAGATGGTCTCGATGGGTATGCCGCCACGTGTGACCTGTGCCGAGCGCTCCTCGGCCGTTCCCTCGACGAGCAGTTTAAAGTGCTTGAGGATGGAGACCAGATGGATGACATCGTTGGAGCCTGGATGGCACTGCTCGAACGCCGTACAGACGACGTGGGAGAGTTGCGGAGCGAGCATGCCATCGAGCCAGCGGGGGTCGTGGGGCGAAAAGCGGCCGAGCAGTTCAACGCGTCGGCTGAGCATATCGAGCAGCTCGTCTTTAGAGAGGTCGGGGAAAACGTTGAGCAGGATCGTATCGCCGCGCTGGATACGACGGGAGAGGTTGAAGACAGCGACGCCCGAGATGCCGAAGGTTCGAAACAGCACTTCACCGTTTTCGTGCCAGAGTTCACTGTGGTTGCGGACGAGCGTCAAGCGGGCGCGGACGCGCAGACCATCTAACGTCTTGAGTGCCGCCCGATCGCCAACGACCGTTGCCGATACGGGGCAGAGGACGGGGCGCAGCGGCGTTAGGGGGAGGCTAAACGTCTCGGCGATGCCGGCAGGGTTGCCGCCCGTGGCGATAATTGCGGAATGTGCCTGCAAGGTCACGTTTTTGCGCGGGGCATCGGCGAGCGCCCTCCGAAGCGAGCGGAGCTCCGATTTTCGGTCGTCGTGCTTTTTTGCCTTGAGCGTCCGCGCTGGATGGTCTATTTGGAGTGTCCAGCCTTCAGAAGCTTTGTGCGCCGAGGCAACGTTGGCTCCACAGATTAAGGTGATACCTAGGCGGTCGCAAACGTTGAGAAGCGCGTCGCGCACCGATTCGGCGCGAAGGGAGCGCGGGTACAGCCGGCCTTCCTCGGAGGTTGTCATGATGCCCAGCGAGGAGAAGAAGCCCATAAGCTCTTGTTCGGGCTGGGGGCCCATAACGGATTCGACGAATGCGGGGTGGTTATACCGCTGTGGATCAATCGATTCGTTGGAGAGGTTGCAGCGGCCGTTGCCGGTCGCAAGGAGCTTAAGGCCGCAGGCGACATCGCGCTCAACGATGCAGACGCTTTTGCCAGCGCGTGCGGCCGTAATGGCGGCGGCGAGACCTGAAGCCCCGCCGCCGATTACCAGGACGTCATAGAAGGCGCTCGTGTTCACTTAGGCCTCGTCGGTCTCGTGCGGGGTAATGGCCTCGACGGCAGAGACTGCCTTGGGCAACATGCCATCGGGCAGCACGGTCTCGACCTCGCCCTTATCGCAGGCCTCGGCGAGTGCCGGATTAATGGGAAGCTTGCCCAAGATGTCGAGGTTATAGCGCTCTGCGACTTCGGGGAGTTTGCTCTTGCCAAAGACCTCGATCTTCTTGCCGCAGTCGGGGCACTCAATATAGCTCATGTTCTCGACAATGCCCAGAATGGGGACGTTCATCTTCTCGGCCATGTTGACCGCCTTGGCGACGATCATCGAGACCAGATCCTGCGGGCTCGTGACGATGACGATGCCGTCGACGGGCAGCGACTGGAAGACGGTGAGCGCGACGTCGCCTGTTCCCGGAGGCATGTCGACCAGCAGGTAGTCGATGGGGCCCCACGAGGTCTCGCTCCAGAACTGCCTAATGGCGCCTGCGATGACCGGACCGCGCCAAAGGACAGGGTCGGTCTCGTTTTTGAGCAGCAGGTTGGAGCTCATGACCTTGACGCCGTGCTCGGAGATTTCGGGCAGCATAAGGTTGCCAAGGGCATGGACGTGACGTCCGCTCATACCGAACATCTTGGGGATGGAGGGGCCGGTGATGTCGGCATCGAGGACGCCGACCTTGTGGCCGTGACGGGCAAGCTCGGTGGCGATGGCACCGGTGACAAACGACTTGCCGACACCGCCCTTGCCGGAAAGCACGGCGATGACGCGCTTGACCTCGGACAGCGTATTCTCTTCAAATTGCGACGGCGACGTTTGTCCGCCGGCGGCCTGTGCGTGTTCGCAACCCATGTATGACTCCTTTGTATATGCTGGGGCCGGGGCCCCGCGATGTGACACGAGCGTCATTGTACCCTCGTTTGCGAGCGGGAGTCATTTGCGATGCGTTTGGGCCGAGCGTGCTTGCAATACGATGGGCCCAAGCGAATGGGCGGGCTTACTGAACTTTGCTGGCGAACTCGAGGTATTGCATGCGCTGCAGCTTGTCGATCGTCGAGGCGTAGGGGCTGTCTTCCGATTCCAAGTCGTAGCGCAGCCCGTCGGCACCGAGATAGCCGGCGACATTGATGGTGGGCACATCTGACCTTGTCGCAAGCAGGGCCTTTTGGTAATTGGTGAGCGGGGCGCCGATCTTATTAAGGGTAATGGCTGCAATCTCGTTTGCCCCGACGGTGTCGTAGACGTTGAGCTCGGTATTGCCGGCGATCTCATAGTTAGCCCAGACGAGATATGTCGACTGATAGATACGGAAAGCGTGGCTTGCCGTATCTTCCTGAGGGTACAGCTCGTCGTTGAGAGTCGTTGCGGCGCTCGGCTGATGGTCGCCAAAAAAGACAAGAACAACCGGTCTGCCGATGTTGCGGAGCTCGTTGATAAAGTACTCGAGGTCCCGGTCGGATGCGTTGATGCAGGTGAGATAGGTGTTGAGCGCGCTGTTGGCGCCTTCGCTGGCTCCCTCGACCCAATAGTTTGTCAGCTCTTCGGCGGGAACGGTGCCATAGTCGTAGCCGCCGTGATTTTGCATCGTGACGTCAAAGATGAACTGCGGCGCTTCGTCGGTTCTAAGCAGGTCGAGTATCTTGTCGTAGGTGGCGTAGTCGCATACGCCGGCATGGTAATAGGGCGCACCTTCGAAATCGCCGATTGAAAGAAAGTCTCCAAAGCCCAGCTGCTGATAGATTTTATCTCGATGGTAGTTGACGGGGTTTTGCGGGTGCATAGCGGTAGTGGTATACCCAAGCTCTTTAAGGTCCTTTGCCAGGCTGTTTACGCCATTCATCTGATACAGCTGATAGGGGATCTTGCCTAATCCGACAAAGGCCGTTGTCGCTCCGGTCAAAAATTCGAATTCGGAGTTCGCCGTTCCGCCACCGGCGACCGAAGCGAGCATGGTGCCGCGAACAAGTGTGTCGGGAAGCGAGTTGTAGAATGCGGGGCCGGAGTACCCGGCCGCCTGGAGCTGCTCAAAGCACGAAAGGTCGCTAAAACTCTCGTTCATGACGGCAACAATCGTCGGCTTGATTTCATTGAACTGGGCAACGGCCGCCGCGCGCTGTTCGCTCGAGCCATATGTGCTGTCGTAGACGGCGGCGAGCTCCTGCTCGATGCTCTGCGCCTCATCGGGCGTATAGTCTTCGGGCTTCTCAATGGGCAACTCGTTGACCATTTCGGTGAACGAAGTGATAAAACCCTGAGACGCATACGTGGTGATGGGCTGCCAACGGTCAAATCCAAAATCCAGCGCCTGCTCCAAGTCGATGTTGGAAAAGCCTGAGAGCCCCACAACGGTCACTAGCAGAAAAGCACAGAGGTTAGCGGCGATAGCGGGGAAGACATGGGTGGGCGTACGGAGCTTTCGCGGTCGGATGAGCGAAAGAAGCCCCAGGGAAATCTCCAGCAGGGCGAGAGAGGTTACGATTCCGGCGGTAAAGGTAAACTCTTTAGGTGTATAAGGAACAATCTTAGGATTCGCTAAAGCATAATC
>CABUDB010000175.1 GCA_902490245.1 uncultured Collinsella sp. | reverse complement strand
ATATACGTGTTGGGCCGGTCCTCCGGGCAGCACTCCATGATCTCGTACTCGCCCTTCCAGACGTAGTACCAGCTGCCCTTGGTGTGGCGGTTCTGCTCGGGGTGCTCGTCAGTGGCCTCCTCGGGCTTCTTTGCCATGAGCGAGCCCATGCCCTTGAGGTAGGAGTCGGGCAGCAGAATCTCATGCTCCTTGATGTACTCGCGCAGCTGCGGGAGCACCTCCTCGCCCTTGTGGCGGATCGAGGTGAACCAACCAAAGTGGTTGAGGCCAAAGTAATCGTACTCGACATCCTTCTTGTCGATATCGAGTGCGGCGCAAACCACGTCGATGATCGCGATCGGCATGTCGCAGATGTTGATGATGCGA
This sequence comes from uncultured Collinsella sp., assembly GCA_902490245.1. Classification (GTDB taxonomy): domain Bacteria; phylum Actinomycetota; class Coriobacteriia; order Coriobacteriales; family Coriobacteriaceae; genus Collinsella. Next base: position 3,784 of record CABUDB010000175.1, on the reverse strand, counting down.
GCGTTGGGACGCAGCACGCGGCAGCCCTCGGACACGATGGCAGCAGGGTTGGAGTAGTTGAGAATCCAGTAGTCCTTCTTAGCGTACTTCTCAACGTCATCGATCAGCTCGACCATGGGGAAGATGGTGCGCATGCCGTAGGCAAGGCCGCCGCAACCGCAGGTCTCCTGGCCCACGCAGCCGTGACGCAGCGGAATCTTCTCGTCCTGCTCGCGCATGGCGTAGCCGCCCACGCGCATCTGGGCAAACACGAAGCTCGCGTCGGTAAAAGCCGTCTTTTTGTCGGTGGTCACCGTGAGCTTGATGTCCAGGCCGAGGTCCTCGTGCAGAATCCAGTCCACGAGCACGCCGATCTTGCGCTGGCGCTCCTCGTTGATGTCGTACAGACGAATCTCGTCAACGTCGAGCTCGTCCTTGCGCAGGGCGATGGACTTGACGATGCCGGGGGTAAAGGTGGATCCGCCACCACACAGAGTAATGATCATTGTTTACTGCTCCTTCTCAATTGCGTTTTCGACCTTGTCGCGCATCTCGGCGACCTTCATGCCAAAGATGATCTGGATATTGTTGCCGTTACGGTTGATGCCGCTGTTAGGCACATGGTTGATGAGGTCCTCATTGATGAGGTCCGGGTTCTTAACGTTCACGCGGAGACGCGTAAAGCAGTTCTCGAGCTCCTCGATGTTGTCCTTGCCACCAAGACCTGCGACCAGGTCGGCAATACCTGCATCGACGCCCTCTGCGGGGGCCGCGGCAACAGCGCCCTGCTTCACCGCGACAGACGCGGCGGCCTCGCCCTCGGCAACGGACTCAGCAAGCTCGGACTCTTCCTCGCGACCAGGCGTGTGGAGGTTGAGCTTCTTGATAAGGAAGGTGAAGAGGAAGAAGTACAGAGCGGCGTTGACGACTCCAAGCACCAGCATGACCGGCCAGTTGGTCTTATCGACACCGAGGACCAGGTTGGAAACCACGATGTTGATGATGCCGCCTGCAGTCGAAGCGGGCACGGAGAGGACCTTGAGCAGGACCAGGAAGATGCCGGAAAGAACCGAGTGAACGACAAAGAGCACGGGAGCGGCAAAGACAAAGAGGAAGTCCATGGGCTCGGTCACGCAGGAAAGCACGGCGGTGATGATCAGCGGGATGATGACAGCCTTGGTCTTGTCCTTGTTCTGCTTGTAGGCGGTGAAGATAAAGGCGAGACCGATACCGATGTAGGGCCACAGGTTGTTGAAGGTGTAGCTGTTGAAATACGTGCTATCGGAGAAGGGCTGGCCCGTCATTGCCATCTCGGCGACACGGATGGGATAGGCGCCGGCGATAACCTGATCACCCAGCGTAAGGGTGCCACCCACATCGGAGAACTGGAACGGGGTGTAGATGAGGTGGTGCAGACCGGTGGGAACGAGCAGCTTGTTGAGCATGCCGTAGATAAACAGACCGATGTTGCCCGACTCCTTAATGATGCCGGCAACGGAGGAGATGGCGCCCTGAACCGGAGGCCAAACGATGCAGAAGCCAGCGCCCATGATCCAGGAGATGATGATCATGATCAGGAACGGGAAGCGAACGCCCGAGAACATCGAAAGGGCAATGGGGAACTGCTTGTTCGAGTACTTGTTGAACACGGCACCGGTGATGCAACCAAGAATGATGCCGCCAAACACGCCGGTATCGAGCACCTGAATGCCCATAACGGTGCTCTGGCCGGTTCCGGTAAGACCGAGCATGCCGCTCGCTTCGGCAAGAGAGCCGGTGGCGTTGAGCACGATGTTGTTAGCCTGCAGGAACAGGAAGAACGACATCAGGGCAATCAGCGAAGCATGGCCCTTGTTCTTCTTTGCCATGGCGCCGGCGATGCCCACGCAGAACAGAATCGAGAGGTTGTTGATGATAAACATCAGCGACTGATAGACAACGGCGCCCACAAGCTGGAACGGACCGGAGCACAGCACAGGGATCACGGCGCAGATGGTCTTGTTGGTCAGAATAATGCCCACGATGAGCAGAATGCCGGCAACCGAGAGATACATCATCGGCTGAACGATTGACTTCGCGAACACCTCCAACGGCGCTTTGAAATTGAACTTCTTTTTTGCGGTCATAGCGGTACTCCCCTTCCTTTTCCGCAAATTAAGACAGATGTGCCCTGGACAAGACCGTGAGCCTTGCCTTATATCAATCGATGTGTGGGCACGTTATGCCTAGAGACCAGGTTCTCCAAGCAGGTTAACAATGTGATATGCGAGATAACTCTTCTCGGCATCGGTAACGACAACGTTATAGGTAGACGCTAAGTGGTCGGCAATTGACTCCGCACACGAGAACGCCCTCGGATACGCCGTTTCATCGATACGGAACAGCGCGTCGCCATTGACCTGCCCCGCCGCGGGATCGAGCGCCCGCTGCGCAAAAAACTGCAGATGGCGAACGAAACGCTCGTACGGCAACGAGGTGACGTCAAGGGTCGTGGCATAGTGCTCGGAAACAATCGCGAGCACGTCGCGAACAAGCTGGACCGAAACAATCAGACGGTCAGAGCGCTGCGGCATGGTGGCGTTGACGATATGCAGCGTAATAAAACCCTGCTCTTCTTCGCTCATCTGGATGCCCATATACTCCTTGATAATCTGCAGCGCACGGCCCGCAAGCGCATACTCCTTGCGATAGAACTGCTGGATCTCGAGCAGCAACGGATTCTCGCAGGGGACGCCCTTACGCTCGCGCTCCAAAGCAAGACTGATATGGTCTGCGAGAGCAATGAGAATCTTGTCGTTGATATCAACATTGAGCTCTCGACGGAGCATCTGAACAATGTCCTCGGAAATCACGAGGTTGACGGTGGGAATGGACTCCAAAAGATGTGCCAAGCGGTCAATCGTGCGCGAATCCTGAGAAGTGCCCTCCTGCAGCGCATAGGTCTTTTCGACCGATGCCTCATCGATAGCGTCGCCGGCATGGCGGCCAAAGCAGAGGCCTCGGCCGATGACGATGAGCTCGGAGCCATCGTCCGAAGTGACCATTGCGACGTTATTGTTGAAAACTCGCTTGATAACCACGGTACCCACCACAAGAATTTACTCGGAAAGCCAGACGACAGGCTCTTTAACAGCAACAGGGCCGGAAGCATGCTCACGAAGAGTCGAGTTCTCCGAGCGCTCGCACACGATAACGAAGACTGTGGGGTCGAAGCCAGCGGCGCGAACCGCGTCGAAATCGACCTCGACGAGGGGCTGGCCCGCGTCGACATGGTCACCCTGAGCAACAAGCGCATGGAAGCCCTTGCCCTCAAGTTTAACAGTGTCGATTCCGATATGCAGCATCACCTGAGCAGAGCTGTCGTCGGACATGATGCCCAGCGCGTGCTCAGTCGGAAACAGCGCCGCGACGGTGCCGGAAACAGGAGCGCACACCGTTCCCTCTTGGGGAACCACGGCAACGCCATCGCCCACGGCACGGCTGCTAAAAGCGGGGTCATTGGTATTTTCAAGATGAACAAGCTCGCCGGAAACGGGAGCGAGGATTTCGAACTCGGAAGCTGCAGTCTTCTGCCCATCCGAACCGCCCATCAGGCGAGAAAAGAAACCCATGGTGGCATGTCCCTTCATAAATATAGCCCAACCAAAATCAAGCGAATGCGTCCGTAGAGACACACCCGTTCAAAGACTTTGGTTAGGCCCACGTCCGAGGGACTCGGTAACCTTCCGCATTTCTTTTTACGGGAGCTATTGTAGACAAGCCCAAAATGACCAGATTGCCGACATAGGCGCTTGCCATCTGGATG
>CABUDB010000174.1 GCA_902490245.1 uncultured Collinsella sp. | reverse complement strand
GCTTATGATGATTTCCAACGTGTTTTTGCTGCTCACGCGCGCACTTGCAAGCGTGGAGCGCATCTCGCGGGTGCTCGACGAGCGTTCGCTTATCCAGGCGCCCGACGCTGCCACTGCCGTGCACGGGGTGGCCGACGGAAGCATCGAGTTTCGCGACGTGTCGTTTAAGTACCGCGAGGATGCAGCCGAGGATGTGCTCGAACATATCGACCTTCGCATCGAGAGCGGCTCGACGGTGGGCATCCTCGGCGGCACAGGCTCGGGCAAGAGCTCGCTTGTGCAGCTGATCGCGTGCCTGTACGACGCCACCGAAGGCGCCGTGCTCGTGGGCGGGCGCGATGTGCGCGATTACGACCTGGCCGCCTTGCGCGACGCCGTGGGCATCGTGCTACAAAAGAACGTGCTGTTTACGGGTACCGTGCGCGAGAACCTGCAGTGGGGCGCGCCCGATGCCACCGACGAGGAGCTGCTGCGTGCCTGCCGGGCGGCATGCGTGGACGAGTTCCTAGATCGCATCGGCGGACTCGACGGCTATCTGGGCCAGGGCGGTGCCGGCGTCTCGGGCGGACAAAAACAGCGTCTGTGCATCGCGCGTACGTTGCTCAAACATCCGCGTGTGCTCATCTTTGACGATTCGACCAGCGCGGTCGATATGGCGACCGACGCCAAGATTCGTGAGCATATTGCTCAGATTCCCAATACGACGGTGATTGTCATCGCACAGCGCATTGCGAGCGTCATGGATGCCGACCGCATTATTGTGTTGGACGACGGTCGTGTCCACGGCGTGGGCACGCACGAGGAACTGCTGGCGGGCGATAGCATCTACCAGGAGATTTACGCCTCGCAGATGGAGTTCGCGGGGAACGCGGACACCGGCGACGGCTGCGACGATGGCTGCGACGATGGCTGCGCGAATGATCCGTTTTCCTGCGTTCCCAGCGGATCGCCCTTGGAAGGGGGTGAGCGCCATGCCTAAGACATCCGCTCAGGCCCGCCCCGCCAATCTGACGCAGACGCTCCGCCGCCTGCTCTCCTACATGGGTCACGCCAAGTTCTCGTTGCTCGCGGTGGGCGTGCTCGCCTCCGTCGCCGCCATCGCGAGCCTCGCCGGCACCTACATGGTGCGCCCTATCGTTAACGGTTTGGCAACGGGCGGCGAGGAATTGCTCACCAGGCAGGTTATCTTTACCGCTGCCATCTACGCCGCGGGCGTGCTCTCGGCCCTGGGCTACTCACAGATTATGGTGCGCGCGGCCCAGCGCGTGGTCTCCGATATCCGCCGCGACCTGTTTGCGCACATCCAGATGCTGCCGCTGAGCTACTTCGACAGCACGCGCTCGGGTGACATCATGAGCTTCTTTACCAACGACGTCGACACCGTCTCCGAGGCGCTCAACAACAGCTTTGCCAACGTGATTCAGGCGAGCATCCAGGTGGTCGGCACCACGGCCATGCTCATCATCCTCAACTGGCAGCTCACGATTATCACGCTCGCGTGCGATGTGGCCATTGTGCTGTACGCGCGCTACTCGGGCGCGCGTTCTAAGCGTTTCTTTGCCGCCCAGCAGGCGTCGCTGGGCGATTTGGACGGATACATCGAGGAGATGGTCTCGGGCCAAAAGGTCATCAAGGTCTTTAATCACGAACAGGCCAACGTGGCTGGTTTTGACGTGCGCAACCAAGAACTGCGCCGCACCGGTGGCGCCGCGCAAGCCTACGCCAACTCGATGGTGCCCATGACCGTGGTGATCGGCTATGCCAACTACGCCATCGTCGCCGTGGCGGGCGGCATGCTCTGCATCAAGGGGCTCGCCGACGTGGGCGCGCTTGCAAGTTACCTGGTCTTTGTGCGTCAGGCCGCCATGCCCATCAACCAGTTCACGCAGCTGGGCAACTTTTTGCTCAACGCGCTGGCCGGTGCCGAGCGCCTATTTGCCGCCATGGACCTTAAGCCCGAGGTGGACGAGGGCTGCGTGGAGCTGGTGCAGACGGGCGACGCCGCGTGGGCATGGAAGATTCCCGAGGGCCAGGGCGTGGGCGCGTACGGGCACCTGCATGATGTGGCTGCCGTTGATGAGTCGGGCCGTGCGGTGGCTGCCGACGGCACCGAGCTCACGTGCGGCTTGGTCCCGCTCGCCGGCGACGTGCGCTTCCATGCCGTGGACTTTTCCTACGTGCCGGGCACCCGTGTGCTCACGGACCTCAACCTGTTTGCCAAGCCGGGGCAAAAGATCGCGTTTGTGGGCTCGACGGGCGCCGGTAAGACGACCATCACCAACCTCATCAACCGCTTCTACGAGGTCGATGACGGCGAGATCACGTACGACGGCATCGACGTCAAGCACATTGCCAAGGCCAGCCTGCGCGGGTCGCTCGGCATTGTGCTGCAGGACACGCACCTGTTTAGCGGCACCATTGCGCAGAACATCCGCTTTGGCAAGCTCGACGCGACCGACGAGGAGGTGCGCGCCGCTGCCGAGGCAGCCTGCGCCGACTCGTTTATCCGCCGCCTGCCTAGAGGCTACGACACGCCGGTCACGGCCGACGGCGCCAACCTGTCGCAGGGCCAGCGCCAACTGCTCGCCATCGCGCGCGTGGCCGTTGCCGACCCGCCGGTGCTCATCTTGGACGAGGCCACGAGCTCCATCGACACGCGTACCGAAAAGCTCATCGAGCGCGGTATGGACCGCATCATGCGCGGACGCACCACGTTTATGATCGCGCACCGCCTGTCCACCGTCCGCGACGCCGACGCCATCATGGTCCTCGAACACGGCCGCATCATCGAGCGCGGCACGCACGAAGAGCTGCTCGCTCAGCACGGCGAGTACTGGCAGCTGGCGCATGGCTTAAAAGAGTTGGATTAACCCGTTCGAGCACGATGCTTTGACCCCTCCGTGCTCCTCACCTCGCCTTAAACCATCACAACATTCGGCGTTTTTTGCCAAAATCGGGAAAAGCATCGAATGTTGTGATGGTTTTTCTGCCACTTGATCGGGTGGAATCGCTTTCTTGCGCACGAAGGTGTGCGGACCCGTGGGCAGGGGAATAAGGTTGGTTATCCGACTCCATTGGAGGGCTCATGGACCTGCCGATCGTCCTGTCCCATAAGACTGCCTGGCTGTATCACAACGTGGCGCGCCCGTCCGAGCCGCTCTTGCGGGCAAGCAGCCTATACGATGAGGACTCGCTTGCTAACGAGGCGGAGCCGACCGTGAGCCTGCTCAAATTGGGGCTCGATGCCAAGGGGCTGAGGGCTTCAACGGCAGTCGGGATCGTTACCGACTATCTGGTTTCGCTTGGTATTCCACGAGAAGAACTCAATCATATCGATACGCTCGTCAACTTCGATTTTGAGCGCTCGACGCCGACTGGATTTAGGTGCCACGTGTTTGGAGCGCCTATACCTTCGGATCATCTTATCGAGGTGGCAGAAGGTCTCTTGGTGGTTGATGAGGCCATGTGCTTTGTCCAGGCGGGCTCGTGGATGAGCGAGCTCGAGCAGCTGGAATATGGCTACGAGATCTGTGCCCGGCACCATTTGAATCACCTGTCGGCAGGCGATTATATCGAGAGGGGCAGAGGTATACCGCTGCCGACTTGATCGCCTATTGCAATGAGAACCGATCTCGTCAGGGGGCTATACGCGCGGCCGCCGTGCTCAAGCGCGTGCACGATGGCGCGCGGTCGCCCATGGAGACGGCCACCGCAATCATGGTCGTGGCAAAGCGTTCCCAGGGAGGGCTGGGATACGCCAAGATCGAGCTCAACCATCGGGTCGATGTTCCCAACGAGTTCAAATATCTCGCAAAGGCCGGGTATTTCGAGATCGACGTATATGCGCCTGCGAGCGGTACGGGGATTGAATATAACGGCTCGGACCTTCTTGATAAACAGCGCAGCGCGTCGGATACGGAGCGTATGACCGTGCTGAGCGCGCTGGGCTTTAAGATGATCGTCCTCACCGGGACTCAGTTTGCCCATCAGCTGCAATTGCACCGGGCGATGAACGCCATCGCACTCGCTATGGGTCTCAAGTGCGACCGAAGCGAAGCGTTCCAGAAACGTCAGAACGATCTGCGAGAATTCGTGATTCGGCACTGGGGCGGGCACCTATCTGGACGGCACCGCTGGCGGCGCGGGACATTCCCGCCAGATC
>CABUDB010000173.1 GCA_902490245.1 uncultured Collinsella sp. | reverse complement strand
CGTGGCACCGATATAGGTTTGGCTCATGGAGTAGCCGTCGGCGTGCGCGACGGCAGGCAGCAGCAACAACGCAAGCGCGACGAGTGCGCAGACGGAAGCGAACCGCGCAAACAGGCGGCGCTGCCGACAGGGCTGGGCAACGGGGGCGTTCATAGGCACATCCTTTGTCTGTGGTACCAGTAGCGTCATTGTCCCACGTTTGCGAGTTCATGTGACGAACATCTAGGTCAGCGGAGCGTCAAAACGGGACAAAAGTCACGCCCGCCGCCGGCACCTGGGGACGTTCCTTATCTGCCGGCAATCTGGGACACTCCTTGGCATAGCCCGCTCCGGCAATAGATACCACTTCATAGCTCCATCACAGGTGTAGCGGCTTTGTGTGGGCGCGGCATGCGCTGATTGAGCCGCCAGTTGAGGGGCATAAAGCAGTTGAGCGAAAACGGTTTGCCCCTTTGCCGTCCGCTTGAGGATCATGTCCCCCTTTTCCGCGGAAACCCCGGCAGTTGCGAAGAGCTGCCGGGGTTTCTGTCGTTTGAGGGCTAGATTGATTGACGACGATTAAGGCGCCGAGCCGGTGGTCCGGCACGCGCAACGTGTGGCCTCAGCAACTTGCAGGCCACGGCAGCGTCTCCCCCACCACGCCCCGCGCTATACTCGTCCGCATGGACATCAACGCACGCAACATAGCAACAACCGCCGCCGACGCGCCAACGACGCCGGCCGCTCCCGCGCCGGTCGTGGGCCGCTTTGCCCCGTCGCCCTCGGGCCGCATGCACCTGGGCAACGTGTTCAGCTGCCTGTGCGCGTGGCTTTCGGCCCGCAGCCAGGGCGGCAGCATCGTGTTGCGCATCGAGGACCTGGACGATCGCTGCAAGCGCCCGGAACTTGCCGCCCAATTGATTGACGACCTAGCCTGGCTGGGGCTTGAGTGGGACGAAGGCCCCTACTACCAGCACGATCGCCTGGACTTGTACGAGGACGCCCTGCACCAGCTGCAAGACGCCGGCCTCACCTATCCCTGCTTTTGCACGCGCGCCGAGCTCCACACCGCAAGCGCGCCGCACGCCAGCGACGGCACGCCCATCTACCGCGGCGCCTGCCGAGGCCTTTCTGCCGAGGAGGTTGCCCGCCGCAGTGCCCTGCGCGCTCCGGCCACGCGCCTGCGCGTGCCCACCGTAGATGACCTCGCGGAAGACGTGATCGAATTCGTTGACCGCACGTACGGAGCCCAATGCGAAGCACTCGCCACCGAGTGCGGTGACTTTTTGGTGCGCCGCAGCGACGGCGTGTTTGCCTATCAGCTAGCCGTGGTGGTCGACGACGCTGCCATGGGCGTCACCGAGGTCGTGCGCGGATGCGACCTGCTGGGGTCCACGCCGCGCCAGATCTATCTGCAGCACCTGTTGGGACTGCCCACGCCGCACTACGCACATATTCCGCTGCTCATGGCACCGGACGGCCGCCGCCTTTCCAAACGAGACCGCGATCTGGACCTGGGCGAACTCCGCGCCCGCTTTGGCACGCCCGAAGCGCTGCTGGGCTGGCTCGCCGGACAAACAGGCATCGCGCCGGACACCACGCCGCGTACCGCCGAGCAGCTGGTCGAGCACTTTAGCTGGGACGTCATCCGCGCGCATCGGGAGAACATCACTGTAACGGTCGAGTAGCCAGCCACCCCGCCTCTACGCAACATCCCAGGGCTGGAGTTCGTCGCCCAAGCGAACGATGCAGTCGTAGAGCACGGTGTGACGCTCGGCCGGGTTGGTATCCCGATGAAAATGCCCGTAGTACCAGCGCTTGTAGTCCAAGCGGTCTTCCAGCTCATCGAAAAATGCCGTAAGCCGATCAACGGAGGGGCAATTCCAGCCGGGCGCTGGATAAAGCGTGGACGAAAGCATGCGCGTAGAGCAGGTGTGGGTGATCACGTAGTCGACCGTCCAGCCCACGCTGTCGAGCTTTGCCTGCGCCTCCTCAAAGTTGCGCTCGTCCGGCAGCTCCTGCGGCCACCAGCTGGAATACGGAATGCGGTATTCCTTGTCCACGCTCGTGGCGCCGCCCATGGTAAAGATCGTTGAGCCGTCGAGCTCAAAAACCTCGCCACGCGTCAGTCGCCGTATGGGCGAGGCATCCGACAGGCGCTGCGTCAGCCCACCGTGCCACAACTCCATGGGGCGCTCCGCCCAGTGATCGAAACGCTCGTGGTTGCCGTCGACGAACAACACGGTATAGGGACGCGATTCCAGCCAAGCAATATCGGCGCACTCCTCGGCAGAGAAATCCCAGGGAAAGCCAAAGTCGCCGGCGACGATGAGATAGTCGTCACTCGTCAGACTATCCCCAAGCTCCCAGTCGCGCAGCTTTTGCATGTCGAGCCCACCGTGAATGTCGCCCGTCACATAGACCGTCATCGGATCACCACTTCCCTCTTATAGACTTCGAGCTCGCGCTCGACCTGCTCGTCGCCCGTGGCGTTGACCCACCACGGCCACTTAACGCAACACACCGGCTCATCGACCTGCGCAAACCACGACTTGAGCTCCTCCAGGCTCACCGGGGCGTAGCCGTTGGCATCCACGCCCACGTCATGGCGCAGCAGCCCCTGCCGAAGGTTGAACTTGTTGTACGCGCCGCCGCAGCTGTGGATATGCCCGTGAAGATGCCAGCCGCCGTGCGACATACCCTGCCAGTCGACCATGGGATAGTGGCTCAGCACAATTTTCTGACGGTCGATCTTGAGCACGCAAATGGGCGCCTCGACGATAAAAGCATCCGCCACCGCAGGCTGCGTCCAGTCTTTGTCGTGGTTGCCGGGCAGCAGATGGACACGCTTGCAGACAATGCTTTTGCGCAGCTCGTAGGCATCTTGGACCGTCATCTTAAAGCTAAAGTCGCCCAAGATGTAAAGCTCGTCATCCGCAGCGACCTTGCTATTAATGCTGGCGACCATGGCGTCGTTCATCTGCGCAACAGTCGACCAAGGCCTATCGCTAAGCCGTAGCATGTTCTCGTGTCCAAAATGAGTATCGCTGGTAAACCAGATCACGGGGACCTCCTAACGCTCTTGCTCGGAATAGTTGCTCGTCGCCTCGCCGAATCCGTCAGCACATCGCGCTTCGATCCGCACGATATCTTGGTAGATCAGGCGATGCTTGTCGTCGCGCCATTCATCGTCATGGTAATGGCCAAAGAACCAGGTGCGGTAGTCGAGTCGTCCGTCGAGCTCGCCCAAAAAGGCCTGCAGCGAATCGTCGTAGAACTCGCGATTGCACTCCATGCACAGCTCGTCTGCCAAATCGACCGGCGCCTCGTGAGTCACAACATAGTCGACCTTCCAGCCCACACGATCGAGCGAGGCGCGACAGTATTCCATCTCGCTCTCACTCGGCATTTCCTCGGGCCACCACGTCTTTCCCTCCCGGCGCCACTGTTTGTCATGGCTCGCGGCGCCACCCATGGCGAGCACCGTGTTCCCCGCGATGTCGAACACCTCTCCGCGCATCAGGTGCAGCACATGCGGGCGAGCCTCGTGAACGAGGCCCCCGTTCCACTCTCGGATCGGCAGCCCCGCCAGCAGATGATAGTTCTCGTGATTGCCGTCGACAAAACACGTAGTCCAGGGCTTGGACTCAAACCAGTCGAGCCAGTATTTGTCGGTGTTTGAGCCACTCCATATAAAGCCAAAGTCGCCGGCAACGATCACCACGTCATCGCGCGTCAGCGTACGGCCCAATGGCCAAACGCGCGACGAGAAGCGGCTCGCCCCGTACTCGGCAACACCGTGAACGTCTCCGGTAACGAAAATGGACATTAAGCGGCACCTCCGTGCTGTGCGACTCTAGACAAATCGATGGCAGAAATTGCGGATCAGCCCCGGCATCCGCACCCCTTAGGGCTTACCCCTCGTTCTTCCATCCAAACGGATCAAACACCCAAAAAACTAGATCGAGCACACTGTTGGCGGGCAGCATGTTGGGCAGGGCGTCTTGCCTCGCTTGAGTGCGGTTGCCAATGGCACGCTCGTTTTAATGGCGTTTCGGGACAAGTTTTTGCATCCCGCAGAACGGTGGTAAATCTTGCCGTTCTTGGTGACGGTTACCTTGATTTTTGAGGTATCCACACTGCCGGTATTGAGGCAGATCAGATGATCGTGCGCCACGGCGTCTTCGGCCAGAATG
>CABUDB010000172.1 GCA_902490245.1 uncultured Collinsella sp. | reverse complement strand
TGGTCACCCGTCCGGCCGAGGGAAGCGGGGCCCTTTCGCTTCGGGAAGTGGAAGACGCGCTCTTACGGGAGTTCGCGCGCTAGGCGCTCGCCGCGCCTGCGCGCCCTCCCGCCCGCGAGGAGGATCGCCTCGAGCAAGCTCGACCCGTACAAGCCCGTCATCCGCCAATAGCTCGAGGACGACGCCCGGAACTGGCGCAAACAGCCCTTCAATAAATTGCGGTGAAATAGTGTCTGTTTTTGCTGCTAGATAGCATTTTCAGTCCCTAATTCACCGCAACTTGTTGGTGGTGGCTTACTGGTAGCGTAGGCACTCCACCGGGTTGAGCTTTGCCGCGCGGCGAGCGGGGTAGAAGCCAAAGATTACACCGATGCCTACGGAGACGGCGAAGGCCAGCAGCACCGTGGCGATTGAAAAACTCGGTGTGATTTGCCCGCTGGCTCCGAGCTCGCCAAGAATCCCGGATCCGGAGGCAAACATCGCGAGGCCCCAGGCCAGCAGATAGCCTATCAGGACACCCAGTAGGCCACCGGTGACGCACAGCGCCGAAGACTCGGCCAAAAACTGCGCGGTGATATCGCGACGACTGGCGCCCAGAGCGCGGCGGATGCCGATCTCGCGAATGCGCTCCGTTACGTTGGTAAGCATCATATTCATAATGCCGATACCGCCGACAAGCAGCGAGATGCTGGCGACAGCACCCATGATGAGCGAGAACGCGCCCATAAAGGAGTTGAGCGCGTCGATGGCGCTTTTCATGGAGGTCGCCGATACACTGTTGTACTCATCATCCTCCGCGATGCCCTTCATCGCGCGCACCTTGGACTCGATGGTCTTGCAGAGCTCATCCATGTCCGTGCCCTCGGCGGCGAGCGCGGTCACGCTTGGAAATGAGGGATTCTCGTCACCGAACAGCCCGGCAATGGTCTCTCGCGGCATATACAGCGTGAGCGAGCCCATGGAGTCGCTGCCGCCATCAATCACGCCCACAATCTGCACCTCGCCGTTGGACACCTTGATGGTTTTTCCCAGTGCGTCCTGTTCGTTGCCGTAAAGCTGATCGGCGCCGCCGCGGCTGATGAGCGCCACGCGCGAGCCTGATTGAGACTCGACCTGGGAATAGGTGCGCCCCGCAACGAGCTTGCTGGCGCCCACGGCGTCGAGCATGTCGCTATCGATACCCTGTGCCATGACGGTATAGCTTTTATCGCCGGTCTTGTACTCGGTATACGCGCTGTCGACAATGCCGATCTGCTCTATCTGCGGCACCAGTTTTTGAAGCTTTTGGACGTCAGAATCAGTGAGTTCTTGCGACGAATAGATCTGAACCATACGAGCTGCGTTGAGGCCCAGGCTGTTGACCAGGCTGTTTTGGATGCCGCCGATGAGCGAAGTCATGGCGATAACCGAGGCGATGCCGATGACAATGCCCAGGATGGTGAGCAGGCTGCGCCCCTTGTTGGCCTCGAGCGAGTGAAGGGCTTCCTGGATGAGATCGCGGGCGCTCATCCCATCACTCCTTTCGGCGGGTTAGCGGAGGCGGAAATCATGGGCAGGCTATCTACGGCGCTGCGCAGGGTCCGCGGTGCATGTGGAATATACGCGCCGTCGTGAATGCGACCGTCGCGGATGGTCACGGCACGGTCGGCTTCGGCGGCGATGCCGGGGTCGTGTGTGATAAGAACGATGGTTTTGCCGCGCTCCTGAAGTCTATGGAAGGTCTCCATTACAAGCGCTCCGGTGGCGGAGTCAAGGTTTCCCGTCGGCTCGTCGGCCAGAATGATGGGCGGGTCATTGACGAGGGCGCGTGCGATGGCGACACGCTGCATCTGGCCGCCCGAGAGCTCGGATATGCGGTGGTCCCAGTGGTCGACCGGCAGCGTGACGGCCTGCAGCGCGTGCACGGCGCGCATTTCGCGCTGGCTACGGGGCACATTGGTGTAGGCCAGCGGCAGCATGACGTTTTCGATAACCGACAGGCGCGGCAGCAGGTTGAAGCTCTGAAAGACAAAGCCAATGCTCAGGGCGCGAACTTCGGTGAGCTCGTCATCGTCGAGCTCGGCAACGTTGAGCCCTTGCAGGTAGTAGTCGCCCGCCGTCGGCTTATCCAGGCAGCCTAGGATGTTCATGAGCGTTGATTTGCCCGAGCCCGAAGGGCCGGTAATGGCGACGAACTCGCCGGGATCTACCGCCAGGCTCACGTTATGCAGGATGTGGACGCACCCCGCCTCGCTCTCAAAGATGCGGTGCACGTTGCGGATGTCGATAACGGGACGCATTACATGCCCTCGTCGGCAGACATACTGCCCGAATCCGCGCCGTAGCCGCCGTCAGCCGTTGCGTCCGCTCCGGTGTCCATGACGAGGGTGTCGCCATCGCGCAGCTTGGTAACCGGCACGTTGGGGTTGATCTCGTTGCCCTGGTCGTCGCGCTTGACCTGTGTCTTGCCGACTACGGCTTCGTTGTCGTTTTGCGTCACGACGGTCACCTTCACGCGACGGGTTTGCTTGCCCTCGTCATCAGTCGCCACGTTGACGTAATAGTGTTCGCCGTCTTCGGTCATGAGCGCCATCGTCGGCACCATCACCACGTCGTCGAGCTGCTCGGTCACCACCGATACCTCGGCCGTCATGCCCGGCTTCAGGCGCGCGTCGGGCGCCTCGATGAGAATGTCGACGTTAAAGGTTACGCTGCCGCCGCCACCGTTGGCGGCGTCGGAGTTTGCCACCGACGCGATAGCCGTGACGGTGCCCTGGCTCACGATATCGGGAAATGCGGGATACGTGACGTTGGCGCTCTGTCCAACGGCGATCTTTGCGATGTCCTTTTCGCCCACCTGCACGGTCACCTTCATCTTGGACAGGTCGGCGATCTGCATGCACTGCTTGCCGCCGCTCGTATCGCTTTCGCCCATGATCATGCCGCCTGTTACCGTGGCGCCCACCTTGGCGTTGAGCTCCACGATGCTGCCCGAGCTCGGGGCCGTGACCGTACGGCTGCCTGCCTTGGCGTTCGCCTGATCGAGGTTTGCCTGGGCCGAAGCGAGGCTGCGCTGCGCGGCCGATACGGCGTTCGTGTCCGTTGATGCGTCGGAGACGCCAGCCGCTGCGGAAGCTCCATCGACGTCCGTCGTTGGGGTGGCCTGTGCGGCAGCTGCGGCTTTCTGCGCGTTGGCGAGGTCTTCTTGAGCGGCAGCAACTGCACGCTGCGCCTCGGCAACGTTGCGATCGAGCTCGTCATTTTTAATGGTCATAAGCACGTCGCCCTCGTTGACGGATTGGCCTGCCTGCACGTTGATCGAATCGACCGTGCCGTCGACAGAAGGGGAGACCACTGAGGACGAAATGGGTTTGAGCTGGCCTTTCGCCTCGACCGTTGTGGTAAACGGACCCTCGGTCACCATGTCGGTCACAGGCCCACTAGCGCCCTGTGGCTGAGCATTGATAACCAGGGTTGCGACAATGGCAATGAGTGCGATGGTACCCACGACGCCGGCGGCAATACCGCGTCGGATGAGCTTTTTGCGTCGACGTTCGGCACGTTTTGCCTTGAGCTTGGCATATGCCTCTTCATCGGAAATCTCGGTCGCATCGTTCGCGCGTCCGCTCTGCTTATCGGCATGTACGTTTGTAATCAGAGGAATCGTTTCGGTGACATCTTCGGGCGTGTGCTCGGTATCATCCGGGCCCGGGGTGGTCGTGGGGACATTCGGCATAGCGTCTCCTTTATAGAAAGTACCTCGATAAGTATATGCGCCCACCGGTTGGGGCGGGCGCATGGGACGGTTTCTTTCGGAACTGTTAGATTGGTCGCAGCAGCTCCATGTTGTAGGAATGTGCGCGTTGCACTACGAGTGGACAACCACGCACAGGCCGACTTTGATGCAGTCGTGAAGTGCCTTGGCGTCTGCCAGGCGCAGGTTGATGCAACCGTGGCTGCCGCACCACTTGTACGACTCGGCATTATCGAAGCTCTTGTCGTTTTGCCAGGTGGAATCGTGGAAGCCGATCATGTTGCCCTCAAAAGGCATCCAGTAGCTCACCGGGCTCTCGTATTTGGGCTTACCGGTCTTGGGGTCCTTGGCTCCGATCAGGGTGCTGCCGCCGTCGTTGCTGTTGATCTGCCAGACGCCCTCGGGCGTGGCGTCCTCGCTCGGCCCTCCAACATCGTAATGAAAC
>CABUDB010000171.1 GCA_902490245.1 uncultured Collinsella sp. | reverse complement strand
GGTACAGGAGAGCCGATTGTAAAGGGAGGCCGTTATGACAAGCTGCTTTCACACTTTGGAAAGGACGCCGACAGCACTTGATTTGCAGGGATATTCGCGGTCTTTGGCCTTCGTCATGGCGCCCGATGCTCTTGGTTATGTTGAATACTCCCAAAAATGCACGGCGCTTAGAGGGGGACCTACGCGAAAAAGGAAACCGCTCCGTCGAAGTATGCATTCGACGGAGCGGTTTATGCATATAGCCGATTCAGGATGCGTTGCCAACTTGTTAGAACTTGACGGTCGGTGCCTGGCGGGCGGCCTCGGCTGCCTCAAAGCCCTGGCGCTCCTTAAACTGGAAGATGCCGGCAAAGATAACGGCAGGGAACGTCTGGATGGCGTTGTTGTAGCTAAGCACGCAGTCGTTGTAGCTCTGGCGCGCGTAGCTCACCTTGTTCTCGGTGTCTTCGAGCGTGGCTTGGAGCTGCGTAAAGTTGGTGTTCGCCTTAAGATCGGGGTAAGCCTCGGCCACGGCGAAGAGCTGGCGCAGGGCGCCGGTCAGCACGTTGTCGGCTTCCATCTTAGCTTCGGGCGTGGTGGCGCTCACGGCGGCGTTGCGCGCGTTGACCACGGCGGCAAGCGTGTCCTGCTCGTGTTTAGCGTAGCCCTTGACGGTCTCGACTAGGTTAGGGATCAGGTCGTTGCGGCGCTGCAGCTGCGTGTCGATGTTCTGCCAGGCGTTATCAATGCGATTGCGCTTGGTGACCATGTTGTTGTAGATGCCAGCGATGGCGCAGACAATCACAACGACAACAACGATACCGATGATGACGGGAATCATGGTGTCTCCGTTTCGAATGGCCGCGGCGTCTTCCGCCGGCTGCCGTTGGTGTAACGCTACTAGTATACCCGCAACCTTTGGCGATACCGAACTTTCCGGTAAGCGTTATGTTTCCACCAAGGTGAGGCCATTCGCCAAGGGTGGGCGATACAGGTGTAAGATATGCGACAGATTAGTGAGCGCTGTCTTTTCCTTGAGGAGGGCGATACGTATGGACCTTCGCATCAAGAAAACCTATCGGGCCCTGTTCGAGGCCTTTACTGAGCTGCTCGAAGAGCATCGGTTTGAGGACGTGACGGTTGCCATGCTGTGCGACCGCGCTATGATTCGTCGGACGACGTTCTACAAGCACTTCCGCGACAAAAACGATTACTTTGCCTTCTATATCGATGAACTCATGTCGGGCCTACCGCAAAAGCGAGCCGATGCGGATGACGCGGAGGGCGCCGAGGACGTGCGAGCGCTTCGCCACGAAGTGTTCGCCGATGCCATGGATCTGATTCTGGCGCATGAGCAGCTCATGGATAACATTTTGGCGAGCAGTATGTCGGGTATGCTGACCAGCATGATTTGCGACCGCATCGCGCGCTCCATACGCGGGCGCGTGATGAGCGCGCTTGACGAGGACGCGCTCGCGCCCGTATCGCTCGAGACGACGTCTGAGTTTGTCGCCGGCGGCATTATTCGGCTCTTTACCATGTGGTGGGAATCGGGCCACGTACTAGAGCGCCGATCCGAAATCGCCGACGTGGTCGATGCGCTGTTCGAGCGAACCATGACGCCGGTGAGTCACTAAGAGTGGCGGAGAGAGGGGGATTCGAACCCCCGGAACGCTCTCGCGCTCAACGGTTTTCAAGACCGCCGCATTCAACCGCTCTGCCATCTCTCCGTGAGTCGTAATGATAGCATCGTTTTGGATTTGCAACAGGGGAGGCGAACGATGACGAGCACCGGAATCGATGAGAAGTTCATGCGCGAGGCGCTGGCGGAGGCGCGTGCCGCTGCTGCGGTGGGCGAGGTGCCGATCGGTGCCGTAGTGGTGCGTGCGGGTGAGATCATCGCGAGGGCGCATAATCGCCGCGAGCTCGACCAGGACCCTTCGGCGCATGCCGAGTTTGCGGCCCTATGCGCCGCCGCGCAGTCGCTCGGTCGTTGGCGCCTTTCCGGCTGTACGGTCTACGTGACGCTTGAACCCTGCTGCATGTGTGCGGGGCTTATGGTCAACGCGCGCGTGGGGCGCTGCGTGTATGGCGCGAGCGACGCCAAGGCGGGCGCGTTGGGATCCCTATACGATTTGAATGCCGACTCGCGCCTGAATCATCGGTTTAATGTGACCGCCGGCGTGCTGGCAGACGAGTGTCGTGAGGTGTTGAGCAGCTATTTTAGTGGGCTGCGTGGCACCGATGGTGCTGGCTGCGGTTGTGGGGCCGATCTTGAGGCGCATGCCGCTCATGCCGAGGCGCTCGCGTGTGCCGAAGATATTGCCGTTGAGGCGGTCGATTTTGGTGCCGCGTGCCGCCGGCCCCGCCGTGTGCTGTTGGCGATCGATTCCTTTAAGGGTAGCGTGTCGAGTGCACAGGCGGAGGAGGCCGCTGCCGAAGGCGTGCGCCGCGTTTGGCCCGATGCCGAGCTGAGCGCTCTGCCGCTGGCAGATGGTGGCGAGGGAACGCTCGATGCCGTTGCCGCGTGCGGCGGTGAGATTGTGACCTGCGAGGTGGCAGGTCCCTTGGGCAAGCGTGTGCCTGCCCGGATGCTGGTTGATGTCGAGCGTGAGTCCGCGGTCATCGAGATGGCCGAGGCGGCCGGCATTGGGTATTCGTCTTGCACAGAGTTGTCGGCGCTGGCTGCTACAACCTATGGCGTGGGCGAGCTCATGCTTCGCGCGGTTCGCGCGGGCGCAAAGACACTCTATATTGGTCTGGGCGGCAGTGCCACCAACGATGGTGGCGCCGGTATGCTGCAGGCGCTTGGCGCCCACCTGGTCGATGAGTGTGGCTGCAAGATCGCTCCCGGTCTTGCGGGCCTTGAACACGTGGCTAGTATCGATTTGGCACCGGCGCTTCGGGCGCTGAATGGCGCGCGCATCGTCGTGCTGTCCGATGTCGAGAATCCGCTCGTGGGGCGTCGCGGGGCACTTGCGGTGTTTGGCGGGCAAAAGGGCCTGCCGACAGACGATGTCGAAGCACTGGGCGGGTACGACAGCTGGATGGTCGGTTACGGTCGCCTGCTCGATACGGCGATTGCCGAGGCACGGGCTCAGGGGTTACTGCGCGTGCCCGAGGGCGCGCGGACGTTTGGCTCGGTGCTCGGCGTGCCCGGCGCCGGTGCCGCTGGCGGTCTGGGTGCCGCGCTGCTAGCGCTCGGTGCAGAGCTGCGCTCGGGCGTGGAGACGGTGCTCGACCTCGTTGGGTTCGATGAGCGCGTGCGCGATGTTGACCTGGTCATAACGGGCGAGGGCAACATGGACGAGCAATCCGCCGCCGGCAAAGCGCCGGTGGGTGTGGCCCGCCGTGCCAAGCGCTATGGCAAGCCGGTGGTCGCCGTCGTGGGCGGTCGCGCTGACAACCTGGATGCGGTGTATGAGCAGGGCGTCGACCTGGTTTTGACGATCTGCCGCAAGCCCATGGGCCTTGAGCTGGCGCTCGATCCCCAAGAAGCCATAACCAACCTTATCTGCGCCGGCGAGTCTGCCGCTCGATCCTACGACCTCGACCGCCTCTAAAACCCATCCCCTCGATAAGTTGCGGTGAAATACGGAGTGTTTTTGCCTTTAAGGTGCCAATTCAGTCCGTATTCCACCGTAACTTCGTGAATGGCCATCCGAGGCTGGTCGACATGGGTTTCGAGTCGGACCGTTTGCCACGAAACACGGCTATCTACTACGTTTAACCGGCCACCCTCGACTATCTCGGAATTTGCAAAAATGAAACCGCAGGTAGAGAGCTTGCCGGTTTTCGAAAAAGCCGGCTATGGTCGACCCCTGCGACCAAAACGTAGTAGATAGGCCCTTTTCGTGGCGCAGCACCAGATCGGTCTTTTTGGGACGGGGCTTTCTTGGCTACTTTCGTCACCCTGATGTCCCCAGTCAAAAAGTAGTCAAAAAAGCCCCGTCCCAAATTAGCTGTCTTGCCCCATCGGGCGGGAGCAGGTAATATATATCGAGCGCCTAGCGCGTTCGATGGGTTCGGATGACGACATGTTCCGAATCTGGTCAGGTCCGGAAGGAAGCAGCCATAAGGAGCCTCTGTCGGGCATCCGAATCCATCGAGTGCGCAGGCTTTCTTTTTGCGCGGTTTTACCAAACCGCGCAATGCTCGACGCTGCGCGCCACCCAGAGCGACAATTTGTCATTCAAAAGGCAAGGCATGA
>CABUDB010000170.1 GCA_902490245.1 uncultured Collinsella sp. | reverse complement strand
CGCAGTCCATGGCCGAACCGCCGCCAAAACCGATAATGGCCCGGCAGTCGTTCTCGCGATACAGCGCCGCCGCTTCCTCCACATTCGAGACCGTGGGGTTCGCACGCGTTTCGGCATAGACCGTAACGCCAATCCCCTGAGCCGCAAGCGCACGCTCGAGTGATGCCGTGAGTCCCAAACGAGCAATACCAGGGTCTGTCACGATAAGGACCTTCTGGATCGAGCGCTTTTGAAGCATCGCGGGCACATCCTCGGCATGCTCCAAAATGCGCGGCTCGGTATAGGGCAGGATCGGCAATGCGATGCGAAAAACCGTCTGATATGTTCGGCACCAGGCACGACGGGCTAGATGCATAAAGGAAACTCCTTCATTTGTTGATAGGTCAACATTTGCTCGCCCGATTGTACTCATCGGAGGCCGCACGAGGTCTAGCAATCGTTAATCAATCAACATCTTCACATGCCCAAAATTGTTTTATTAAAAATCATTCCTAATAGGCTTCACATTCGGTCTCATTTATGGATAATAGAACTCGTCAAGACGCACGTCCGGAGAGGGCCCTTACGGGACCGGACGAGCGCGCCATCGCCATCGATCGAAAGGATCGAATCATGAAGTTTGTTTGCCCCGTTTGCGGTTATGTGGAAGAGTTCGACGGCGACCAGCTGCCCGAGGATTTCAAGTGCCCCCAGTGCGGCGTTCCCGGTTCTCGTTTCCTGAAGCAGGAGGAGGGCCAGCTCGAGTGGGCTGCCGAGCACGTCGTGGGCGTCGCCAAGATGGAGGGCGTCTCCGAGGACATCGTTGCCGACCTGCGCGCCAACTTTGAGGGCGAGTGCTCCGAGGTCGGTATGTACCTGGCCATGGCTCGCGTCGCCCATCGCGAGGGCTATCCCGAGATCGGCCTGTACTGGGAGAAGGCTGCCCACGAGGAGGCCGAGCACGCCGCCAAGTTCGCCGAGCTCCTGGGCGAGGTCGTGACCGACTCCACCAAGAAGAACCTCGAGATGCGCGTTGAGGCCGAGAATGGCGCCACCGCCGGCAAGACCGATCTTGCCAAGCGCGCCAAGGCCGCTGGCCTCGATGCCATCCACGACACCGTGCACGAGATGGCTCGCGACGAGGCTCGCCACGGCAAGGCTTTCGCCGGTCTGCTCAAGCGCTACTTTGGCTAAGCCAACTGCCTGAGACATAACCTCTAGCTCGAAGAAGGCCCGGACCGTATTGGTTCGGGCCTTTTCGTTGGCTTATTGCAGTTGCTCCTGAAGAACACTGAGCGACTGAGAGCTCAGGTCGTCGTATTGTATGAGGACGCGAGATGGAGCGTTCTTAGTCGATGCCCGATCACCCGTCCACAGGCAATCGGCGATGTTGACATAGGAAATACGAGCGTCAGCGAGAGCCTTCGCGAAACTCTCCCCTGCCTTGTCCTCGGCCAGGGCAACAGTGCAGTAAAGGCCCGCGTCTGCATGATCGATCGAAACCTCCCCTGCCGGAAACGTTTTCCGTACAAGCGCCGCCAGGCCATCACGCGCCCCACGAGCACGAACGCGCACGCGGTTCACATGTCGCTCGTAATCACCCGATTCCAGCAAACGCGCCAAGGCAACCTGATCAACAGAACTTACCGACGAGGCGTAGAAACCAAGGTTGCGTTTAAACCTCTCCATTAGTTCATCGGGCAGCACCATGTACGCCAAACGTAACGCCGATGAAAGGCTCTTCGAAAACGTGTTGGTGTAGATAACTGACTGGGCGGCATCGATCGACGCGAGCGCGGGAATCGGCTTGCCGGCAAGGCGAAACTCACAATCAAAGTCGTCTTCGATGAGATACCGACCTGGCCGCTCGGCGGCCCAGCTCAGCAACGCATAGCGACGTGCAATGCTCGTCACAAGACCGGTCGGATACTGATGAGACGGCATCAGGTGAAGGACATCGGTCCCGGTTTTCTGCAGCGCGCTCAAGTCCACGCCCTCAGCATCCAACGGGACATGCCGCACTTCGCAACCCATGACCTGATAGATGCGCGTCAAGCGCAAATAGCCTGGATCCTCGACGGCATACACCTTGTCCGCGCCAATCAACTGAACCAACATGGTATCGAGCAGCTGGGCGCCCGCACCGATAACGATATTGTCGGGATTGACATTCATGCCCCTTGTCCCGCGCAGATGGTGCGCAATCGCACGTCGCAGTCGAGCGGTGCCCTGCGCCGGTGCGGGCGAAAAGATTTCACGTTCGTCTTCGGACGTCAGCGTCGCCCGTAGCGCACTTTGCCAAAGCCGCGCCGCCTCCAAAGCGGAAGGAGAAAGTGCGTCGAATCGCTCTGCCTGCCCCATGGCATCATGCGCGCTGGGACCAACAGGGACAGCATCTCGGTCGATATCCCCCGCAGCCAAAGCCAAAACCGGCGCATCCGGAAGCTCGCACGCGTAGTAGCCACGACGCGGCATTGAGCAAATATAGCCCTCGGCAAGCAACTGGCTATATGCATTCTCGATAGTAATGACACTGATTCCCAGATGACTGGCAAAGGCGCGCTTAGACGGAAGATGCTCCCCCGCCGCAATACGGCCAGCAACAATATCATCGCGAATTTGCTGGTAAACATACTCATAAAGCGATGCTTCGCCGCGATTTTCCAAATTGTAGTCAAGCATGGGTCTATCACCTGACCTTATCGAATCATTCAATCTGGCATTAGTCTGACCTTGTTATTATCTCGAAAACTGAGTATTTCGCCATACCCAGCTCCCCGATAGGATGTTCCGTCAAGCAATGTACATGCCAACCAAGGGAGCAACCATGGCAGAACAGACCAGCAAGGCCGATCGCGTCAAACTCAATCGCGAGCTCGCGCAGATGCTCAAGGGCGGCGTCATCATGGACGTCACCACGCCCGAGCAGGCACGCATCGCCGAGGAGGCGGGCGCCTGCGCCGTCATGGCGCTCGAGCGCATCCCGGCCGACATCCGCGCCGCAGGCGGCGTCTCGCGCATGAGCGACCCCAAGATGATCAAGGGCATCCAGGAGGCCGTCTCCATCCCCGTTATGGCCAAGTGTCGCATCGGTCACATTGTCGAGGCGCAGGTCCTGCAGGCCATCGAGATCGATTACATCGATGAGTCCGAGGTCCTCTCCCCCGCCGATGATGTCTATCACATCGACAAGACCCAGTTTGACGTGCCGTTTGTCTGCGGCGCCCGCGATCTGGGCGAGGCGTTGCGCCGTGTTGCTGAGGGCGCCACGATGATTCGCACCAAGGGCGAGCCGGGCACGGGCGACGTCGTTCAGGCCGTGCGCCATATGCGCAAGATCCAAAAGCAGATCCGCGACGTTGTTGCCCTGCGCGACGACGAGCTCTTTGAGGCAGCCAAGCAGCTGCAGGTTCCGGTCGAGCTGGTGCGCGAGGTCCATGCCACGGGCAAGCTCCCCGTCGTAAACTTTGCCGCCGGCGGAGTCGCGACCCCCGCCGACGCCGCGCTGATGATGCAGCTGGGCGCCGAGGGCGTCTTTGTTGGCTCGGGCATCTTTAAGAGCGGCGACCCCGCCAAGCGCGCCGCCGCCATCGTCAAGGCCGTGGCAAACTTCACCGACGCCAAGCTCATCGCCGAGCTTTCGGAGGACCTGGGCGAGGCCATGGTGGGCATCAACGCCGACGAAATCGAGATCATCATGGAGGAGCGCGGGCGCTAGTCCAGCAGAAAGGATCGCACATGAGCGATTATGCAGACCAAACGGTCGCCGTGCTGGCGGTCCAGGGCGCTTTTGCCGAGCACGAGGCAAGACTGTCCGAGCTGGGCGCACGTTGTATCGAGATGAGGCAGGCGGCCGATTTGCAGCAGAACTTTGACCGCCTGGTCCTCCCCGGCGGCGAGTCCACCGTTCAGGGCAAGTTACTTGCCGAGCTTGGTATGCTCGATGAGCTTCGCACCCGCATTGTTGAGGGCATGCCCGTCCTGGGCACCTGCGCCGGCTTGATTCTGTTGGCGCGCGATCTTGCCGCCCACGACGATAAGGGGACGCCGCGCTTGGCAACCATGGATGTGCTCGTTGAGCGCAATGCTTACGGCAGACAGCTCGGCAGCTTTCGCACCAAGGGGCAGGTAGGCGGTATCGACTGTGAGGTGCCGCTGACGTTTATCCGCGCGCCCCGCATCGTCGAAGTGCACGGCGACACTGAGGCCCTAGCCGAAGTCGACGGTCGCATCGTC
>CABUDB010000169.1 GCA_902490245.1 uncultured Collinsella sp. | reverse complement strand
TGCTTGAATACATGAACCGACTGGCCAAGGTCGCCGAAGAGGTCAAGGACAAGCTCATCATCATTCCGCGTGTCTACACCAACAAGCCGCGCACCAAGGGCACCGGCTACAAGGGTCTGCTGCACAACCCCGACCCCGAGGCGCCCGATGACCTGCTCGAAGGCGTTAAAGCCATTCGCCACATGCACCTGCGCGTCATCGAGGAGACCAGTTTCTTTACCGCCGACGAGATGCTCTACCCGTCCAACTACCAGTACCTCGTCGACCTGCTGAGCTACGTTGCCGTGGGCGCGCGCTCGGTCGAAAACCAGGAGCATCGCCTGGTGTCGAGCGGCATTTCGGTGCCCGTCGGCATGAAAAACCCCACCGCCGGTTCCACCACCGTCATGCTTAACTCCATCTACGCCGCCCAGGCACATCAAAGCTTCATCTTCCGCAACTGGGAGGTTGAGTGCGACGGCAACCCGCTCGCACACGCCGTCATGCGTGGCTACATCGGTCTCGACGGTCGCACCTACCCCAACTACCACTACGAGCACCTGGAGCGCCTGGCCGAGCGCTATACCGAGCATGCCGGCTACGCCAACCCGGCGGCGGTCATCGACTGCAACCACGACAACTCGGGCAAGCGCCCGCTGGAGCAGTACCGCATCTGCAAGGAGGTGCTCGACAGCTGCCGCCGCAACGAGTCCATCTCCAAGCTGGTCAAGGGCTTTATGATCGAGTCTTACCTTGAGGACGGCAACCAGCCGGTCGATGGCGGTGTCTTTGGTAAGTCGATCACCGACCCGTGCCTGGGCTGGGAAAAGACCGACTACCTCATCCACGAGATCGCGGAGCGGGTTTAGTTACGCGGGCCGTCCTCTACCTGCGGCGTTGTCTTACTCCGGATGCGGCAGTTAGGGACGTTCCTTTTCTGCCGGCAGTCTGGGATGTTCCTTGGGGTAGTCATTGGGGACGTTCTTTAATGACTGGTCGTTTAAGAACGTCCCCAACGACTACCCAGAATGAGAGTGGATAATCTCCCGTTTTTGGCCTATACCAGCGCTAAAAGTGGGAGATTATCCACTCTCATCGAGCAAGTGTCCGAAAATCCGCCCTCATTCCTTCTTAGGACCCTCCGTCCCCGAGGATTCGAGGCTCGCCTGCCGAATGGTCGATGCGGCCGTCCTGCGTCCATGTCACACTCAGGGGTGGCCTGACCCAACTTGGAAGGAGCCCCCATGAGCCTTGACAACGTAACTCTGCGTGCCGCCACGCTCGATGACCTGGCCGGCATCGCCGCCATCTACAACCAGCTGTGGTGCAACACGCTGCGCAACCGAGGCGACGTCGAAGCCGCCGATTTCTGTGCGCGCTTTAACATCGCCATGCAGCTGCAGCGCTCCCCCATCGCGCTCGTTGCCGAAGCTGAAGGCCGCATCATCGCCGCCTGCTGCATCGGCATCTTCGAAGACGGCAAGCCGCGTACCAACCCCACGTGGGTACCCTGCTACGACGAGATGTTCGCCCAGGCAACCGAGATGGCGAAGACCGCCGACGCCAAGCTCGAGGGCTCGCTCTTTGGCGACAGCCGCGAGAAGGCCACGGCCGACCGCTTTGCCGCCACGGGCAATGAGTATGCCCAGGGCCAACTCAACCTCATCATCATCGTGCCCGAGTGGCAGGGCAAGGGGCTCGGCCGCGCGCTCATCGACCTTGCGCGCGCCGAGCTCGCCCGGGCAGGCTGCACCAAGTTCTTCCTGATGAGCGACTGCAGCTCCGACTGGCAGTTCTACGAGCACCTCAACATGAAGCGCATCTTGGAAGATCACAGCCAAGACACCGGCGACGGCTTTATCGTCTACATGTACGGAGGCGACACGCAGGATTAGCTTGAGTGCCGCCTCACGGGCTTTCTCCAAGACAGCCCAAAGCAATCAGCCACGCCAAAAGGGACATGCCAAAAAGGGACAGGTTTATTTTGGCAGGTTTTATCTGGGTAAACGCCAACCGCCGCGAGGAAGTTGCCTTCCCTCGCGGCAGTCTTCTAGCAGCCAAAACCAAGTGAGTAGACTTTTTGCAGGAGGCCGAGCACACCCCGAATCGCCACAGCGCTGACCTGCGGTTTTATTGAGCACTTGTCGTGATATGCTCGGCAGATCCAAAAAAGCCTACTCACTTGGTTTTGAGGCGCTCCAGATAGGCGAACAACCGCCGCGAAAGGGATCCGATCCTCTTCGCGGCGGTTGTTCGCGCTGGTTTTGAGGCGGTTTTGCCCGCTTGCTACTCGCTGCAGCGGGCAGCGATGACAGTTCGCACCATGCCGGCGCTCATAAGGCAGGCCCCCGACGACTACAGCAGCACACGCAATAATCTGACAGTATCATTTGCCATAATCTTGCAGTAGTGTTTTCCATAATCTAATAGTGGCCCAGTTCAGAGGCGTTATTGGATAGTGACATATAACCGTTTTAGAACGTCCCCAACGACTGCCCGGGAGCGATAACAGGTATTATCTGGTCAAACACCAAAACCACCACAAAGGTGCCTGTCCCCTTTGTGGTGGTTTGGAGCTCTCCTCGGCGGAATGCTAGACTTGCGGCGTATACATTCACGCCAAAACACGGGTCGCATGAAGAAAAGGAGATGCCATGGCGCCTATCGCACCGCTCAAGATGCTCGTCGCTCCTGCCGCCAAGACCATCGCCCGCCTGAGCGACTCACTCACCTACGAAGATATCCCCTGCGTTGTCGACGAGCGTACGGACAGTTGCCCTTACCTGGGCCACGTCCCCTACTTTGCGCCTAAGCTCGCTTCTGATCCCGAGCACCGCGAACAGTAATCCAAGATGCAGCCAGCGCCGCACAACTCGCGGCGCTACTGTTTTGGTGCGAAGCGACCGGTCCCCCTTGCGCCAACGCCGGGATTATCGACACTGCGGCCGCGGCGCGATATGAGGCGCGAAACCTCGCCCAGCAACACGCCGATCACCACACCCATGAGAATGGGCAACTTTGACATCTCGGCGGGCGAGCTGTTAAGCGGCACGATTGTCGCAACAATCGAAAGCACGAGTTCTACCACCGGCACCGCAAGCGCTACCGCAAGCACCTTGCCCTCGAAGGGCGCGCGGAACACACGTGGGCGGTCGTCGTATTTACGCAGGCGCCAAAACGCCGGGAACATCGGGATATAGCTCATGAGCAGAAAGACGACGTTCATCGAGAAGAAGACCCAAAAGACGTCGGAACCTTCACCCAGCGGAATCTGAAGTAGCAGCACCAAGCTGGCAAAACAACCGTTAATGAGTGCCGAGCCGTTGGGCATGCCGGTCTTCTTGGACACCAGTGCAAAGGGACGCGGCATGTTGCCATGGCGCGCGGCATAGCTCGCCACGTTGTTGACGCCAAAGCTCCAGCAGATCATGTTGGCAAACAGCGTTACTAAAAAGGCCATGCCCACGATCATTGTCAGCGGGTGGCTGCGCCCCACCATGGCGGCAACCGCGTCCACAATGCCCGAATCGAGCGAAAGCTGCTCGGTGGGAACCGCGGCTCCAATACCGATGCCACAGATAATGTAGATCGCCGCGACGGCAACGCCACCGGCGATAACCGCCTTGGGGATGTCGCGCGATGGGTTCTTCATCGTGCTGGCAAAGGTCGCGACCACCTCAAAGCCCATAAAGTTGAATAGGATGATTGAAAGATACGTCAGTGAGTTAGTGTCTCCCAGATCGGGGACAAAGGTCTTAAACGACATATCGTTGGCAAAGCCGTTATTGCAGGCAAACCAGATACCGACGATTCCCACCACGGCGGTAATGAGCACCTTGATGACGGCGCCGCCATCCATGACCCAATCGGCCTCGGCCACCGGCTGCATTGCCATGACCGTGACGCCCCACACAAAGGCAAGCTCGATGGCAATTCGGACCCCAAGCGAAAATTCGATGCCCCATACCGCATTGATGACACTGGGGAACATGCAGGCGATACTTGCCACCCACAGTGGAAAGTTGACCCAATAGCACCAGGAGCAGCGGGCGCCCCAACGGTCGCCCAAGCCCAGGCGAACCCAATCGTACAGGCCGCCCTCGGAATCGAACGCCGTACCGAGCTCGGCCACCACCAGGCCATAGGGAAGCAAAAACGTAATGATGAGGAAGATCCACCAGAAGAACTGCACGTTACCCATGGCAGATGCCGGAGCGGCCGCCTCGATGGTAAAGACAACGCAGATAACCGAGAGGATGACCTCGAACAGGGAGAACTTTTTA
>CABUDB010000168.1 GCA_902490245.1 uncultured Collinsella sp. | reverse complement strand
CCTTACGTCCATTCAGGCGAGTGAGCAGTCCGCACTCTACACTACCTCGCTCGGCTTTTTTGGCTACAGCTCTGGTGTCTTTGGCGGCATTATCGTGGGCTGCCTGGTCGCCTGGATCACCGGCCGTTTTTACAAGACCAAGCTTCCAACGGCGCTGGCGTTTTTTGCGGGCAGTCGAACGGTTCCCATTGTATCGCTGGTCGCCGGTGGCGTCCTGGGCGGCATCATGTACTTCGTTTGGCCCGTCATCGGTGGATGCTTCTCGGGTATTGCGACGTTCGTGAAAGGCTCCGGTCTGGTCGGTACGTTTGTCTATCGCTGGGTGCTCGAGAGCCTTGTGCCGTTTGGCTTGCATCCGCTGCTCGAGACGCCCATGTATTGGACTGAGCTTGGCGGCTCCATGGTCGTCGACGGAACGCGCGTGGTGGGCAATAGCGCTATTCAGCTTGCACAGCTAGCTTCTCCCAGTAGCGACAAGCTCTTGGTTAGGGCCTTCATGGCTGGCTATGGCATTAACGATTACGCGTTGTTCCCGGGCATCGCCCTTGCTATGTGGTCTTGTGCCAAGCCCCAGAACCGCAAGAAGGTTGCTGGTCTTTTAATCCCCACAGTGATTTCGACTGTTTTCTTTGGCGTTACGGAGCCTATTCTCTTTACGTTCCTGTTTGCCGCCCCCTGGCTCTACTTTGGCGTTTACGCTCCGCTTTCCGGACTGGGTGAAGTTCTCTCGGAGGCAATGGGCGTTTCGGTGTACCAGGGAAATATCAAGGACCTGATCCCATTCTTATTCCGCCCCGAGAAGCTTAATCTGCTTCCGTACCTTATTCTGCTCCCCGCCTTTTTCCTGGCAGCTTTCTTCCTCTTCCGGTTCTTTATTACTAAGTTCGATATCAAGACGCCCGGTCGAGACGATGGTGACGATATTGAGTTGATCAACAGCAGAGCCGAGTTCGAGGCAAAGGCCGCTGAAGCAAAGTTCCAGTCTTATAGCACTCCCAAGAAGACAGTCCAGGGCCGTGCGACCAAGTACAGCGCGCTTGCTGTTGGCATTGTCGAAGCGCTTGTTGGAGCCGACAACATTGATGATCTTGACAACTGCATCTCACGTCTTCGCGTGATTGTCAAGGATGGTTCTAAGGTTGCAGACGACGAGGTGTTCACCAAGAATCTTGAAGCTATGGGCGTTATCCGCCTGAGCGACAAGGCAATCCAGGTCATTTACGGTCCTCGTGTCGGCGAAGTCGCTTCTGAGGTGCACGAAGTTCTCGGTGACGAGTAAAACGCGCAAGTGGCTTTCAATTGCATAGCGCAATTCTAGGGCTTGGCTTCCTATCGCATGATTTAGGGAGCCAAGCCTTCTTGTTTTAGATTGTCAAGGCAGATACTCAATAGTTCTTCGAATGCGAGAATACAACTTCCGGTAAAGCAGTTAGGTTTAACGTTCTTAAGATCCATTGGGTGATCGTCATGTATCGTAAAGATCGCGTCTGCCGTCTTGGCGAGCTCGCTGTCTTCGTTGCCGGTAAACGCGAGGGTCGTAATGCCCGCGTCGTGGCATGCCCTTGCGGTTTCCAGGATGGCTTCTGTCTGGCCCGATTTGGATATGAGCATCATGCAGCTGAGCGTATTTCGGTTGGATTCGACAAACTGATCGGTTTCTAGGAAGTCCTGTATGACGGCCAAAAAGCCAAGTCCAACGAGCTTGGTCGCCATGTACTGCGCAACGATGCGTGAGAAGCCCTCTCCGTTTACTCCGATCATTCTGTTGCGATGCAGTGCGGCGATGAATACGTCTACATCTCCGGTGTGGCATACGAAGTGGACGCTACTGTCTTTGAGTGATTGATTCATTTCGCGGGAGACATGCTGAAGGTGCTTGAGATCGTACATCATTT
Source organism: uncultured Collinsella sp. (assembly GCA_902490245.1). GTDB lineage: Bacteria > Actinomycetota > Coriobacteriia > Coriobacteriales > Coriobacteriaceae > Collinsella. The sequence continues at coordinate 2,442 of CABUDB010000168.1, read as the reverse complement.
CGCGGTAGCCACGGTAGCCGAGCTTTTTCGAAAGCCTGATGACTGTCGTCATGCTGGTAAAGCATGCCATGGCGACGGGTTTTATGCCAATATCATCGAGGGTGTCGATATTGTTGAGCAGGTATTCGAGTACGCTTTGCTCGGTTTCGGATAGCTTTGCGGCTGAGTAGAGCTTGGAAATCTGCTTTTTATCAACCATCGGTGCTCCCTTCCCGCCGGACGTGTGTGGCCGCTTCCGTTGCGTAAATAATAACTCCTTGGGGAATTCCTTTCCCGCCTTGCAGCCGGGGCGGGAAGCGGCCCTCCATGCTGGATACAATATCCATACACAGGCGAACCATGCAATATTGAATGTGCTAATTGGGGGTTTCGATATGAAACTTACGGTCATAGGCGGCGGTGGCGTCCGCTCCATGTTTTTGGCAAAGAGCATAGCCCAGCAGGCGTCATCGCTTGGAATCGATGAACTTGTGTTTATGGACAATGATCCCGAGAAGCTGCGCATCTACGGTGGCCTTGCCGCCCATGTCTCGGGCATGCTTTGCCCCACGCTTAATTTTTCACTGACGGGCGATGCAGTCGAGGCCGTTAAGGACGCCGATTACGTGATCACGACGATTCGCGTCGGTGGGGACCATATGCGCGTTCGCGATGAGCGCATTGCTCTCTCACATGGGGTTCTTGGCCAAGAGACGACTGGCGCAGCCGGCGTGTCTTTTGCCATGCGCTCCGTCCCTGCGCTTGCTTCGTATTGCGAGTTAATCAAGAAGTACGCAAAGCCGGGCGTCAAGGTGTTTAACTTTACTAATCCCGCTGGCGTCGTATCTCAGGCCTTACGCGATATGGGCTACGATTTTACTTATGGCATTTGCGATGCCCCCTCGGGCATGTTGCATCAGTTTGCCGAGTATAAAGGCGTTGATCCCGCATCGGTTCAGGGCGAGTGCTATGGACTCAACCACCTCTCGTTCTTCCGCAATGTGACGGTTGACGGCGAGGACATCATGCCCGACTTGATCCACGACGACGGGGCATATGCTCATACGGATCTTAGGTTCTTCGAGAAGGATCTCGTTCTAAATCGCGGATGCGTGCCAAATGAGTACCTATACTATTTCTACTATCGCGAGCGCGCCGTTGCCAACGTTCTCTCTTCGCCCCAGACGCGCGGCGAACTAATCGAAGAAATTAATCGAGAAATGACGAGCGAGCTTGCATCTATCGATATTGAGAACGACTTCGAAAAGGGCCTCGCGTGCTTTGAGAAGTGGTACGAACTGCGCGAAAACAACTACATGGCGGCCGAGACAGGTATTCACCGCGACAAGCCGTGGACGTTTGACGTGTACGGCAAAGATGCTGGCGGATACGCAGGTGTTGCGCTCCGTTTCATGGATATTGCTCGCTCTGGCAAGACGCAGCAGATGATCCTGTGCACCCCCAACAATGGCGCCATCCCCGGCCTTCTCGATACAGATGTCATCGAGTCAACGTGCGATATCTCCACCGATGGCTGTGTACCGCATCGCGTCGAAGCCGATTCTGTGCCCGCGGGAAACCTCGAATTGATTCGTCGCGTCAAGTACTACGAGCGCACCGTGGCGCGTGGCATCGTTAACCGATCGAAGCGCGACATTGTCGAGAGCCTCGCGATGCACCCGCTCGTTAATTCGTACTCCTTGGCGAAAGACATCGCCGCGCAGTACTTTGAGCTTAACCGCGACTACATCGACGGCTGGACAGACTAGTCTGGACGTTAAAACTAGAAATCATGGATGGGCGGACCGGCGTTTATATTGGCGCTCGTTCGCCCTGCCTAGTAAGAAAACGGGTATAGAGTGAACTTGCGAGAGAACTTCAATGTCTTTCTGGAATCGGGCGATCGGGCGAAGGGATGCCGGAGTGGCTGCACGATGGCGTTATATATCCCCTTGTTTGTTATGAGCGCGCTTCAAATTGGTGTATCAAACGTTGCAACTGAGCTCGCCTATATCAATCCGTCCATTACGCTTATTTGCACTGTGGTCGCGGCCTTTTTAAACCTGCTTCTATCGAATGTGGCTTTTTCATTATTTGCCGTCGACCGGTCCAAAGAGACGGTGCAACCTGCTCGAACCCCTCCGGTTTATCTCTTGGCCTCGACGGTTCCCCTCCAGATTTCTGGGGCGCTGCTAATTTATTTGGTTCACTTGATTTTATCGGCAATTGTAGTCTTTGCCTCGCTTGCGAGCAGCCAGCTCGGGGTGTTGTGCTCGCTTGTGGTGGCAGTAATCGTGACGCTTCTTTCCGCGTCGTTCGTATTCGTGTTAATTGAAGATGCGGGCGTGGAGCAGAGGGGACTACGAGGCATTCGGTTTGCACCACGCTACATCATGCGTTCGGTCACGGTGAACTTCGTAGCGCAACGCATTGCCCCGGGCCAGCTCCTCATATTTGCTGTCG
>CABUDB010000167.1 GCA_902490245.1 uncultured Collinsella sp. | reverse complement strand
GACTGTATCAAGCTGATTGTTTTTGTCGAAAAGTTCCTCACGCGCGCCTTGGCGCCAATGACCACCCTGACCACTCAACTAAATTGTACTGTGCGCCGCTAGCCGCGGGGCGCATCAATTGCGACCTTGCCGCTCTCCAGCACGTGGACGCGGCCGTCGGCGAGCATCTGCACGACCTCGGGATACAGCACGTGCTCAATCGCGTGGATATGCTCCTCGAGCGTGTCGACGTCCCAGCCTTCCTCGACAGCCAGCGCACGCTGGGCGATGATGGGGCCGTTGTCGTAAATCTCGTTGGCAAAGTGCACGGTCACGCCGGTCACCTTGACGCCACGCGCAAACGCATCGTCAATCGCATGGGCACCGGTAAAGCTCGGCAGCAGCGCCGGATGCAGGTTGACCACGCGATTGGGGAACGCCGCCAGCAGCGGCGTGTGCACCATGCGCATATAGCCGGCCATCACCACGTACTCGCAGCCACGTTCGAGCAGCTCATGCGCGATGATCTCGTCAGCCGCGATGGGGTCGGCATAGACATCCTTGGACAGCGTGAGCGTCTGGATGCCCGCACGCTCGGCGCGCTGTAGGCCCTTGGCCGAAGGACGGCTCGACACCACGAGCTCAATCGAGGCGTTGAGCTTGCCGGCGGCGATTAGGTCGATCAGCGCCTGCAGGTTGGTACCCGAGCCGCTGATAAGCACGCCAATCTTAAGCGGCTCGGCCGTATCGGTGCCGGTCGGACGGGTGTAGGGCACAAAGCCCAGGCCCTCGGCAGCAGCCATCTGCTCGTTAGCGCTCATCGGAGTACACGACCTTACCGGAACCCTCGACGCACTCGCCCACGCGGAACGGCTTCTCGCCCAGCGCGACCAGTGCCTCGGTCACGGCGGCCTCGTCCTCGGGGGCGACGATCAGGCACAGGCCGACGCCCATGTTGAAGGTCTTGCATGCCTCGTTGGGCGCGAGCTCGGCCTGACGCGACACGTAAGTAATAACGGGCGGAACGTCCCAACCCATCTCGGCGCCGTTGCGGGTGACCACGGCGTCAACGTCGTCGGCGAGCGCGCGGTTGAGGTTCTCGGTAATACCGCCGCCGGTGATGTGGGCGATAGCATGCACGTTGGCGCCGCCGCGCAGCAGCTCAAGAATCGGCTTCACATAAATGCGCGTGGGGGCCAGCAGGGCGTCAGCCAGCGAAGCGCCACCGAGCTCCTCGAGCGGACGGCTCAGCTCCTCGGCCTTAGCGGCGCCCTCGGGCGTACCCGGCTTAATGCCGTCGACGCCAATGACCTTGCGCACGAGCGAGTAGCCGTTGGAGTGCACGCCGGTGGAGGGCAGGCCCAGGATCACGTCGCCGGGGCGGACGTTTGCGGGGTCGAGCATCTTGGGACGGTCGACGACGCCCACGGTAAAGCCGGCGAGGTCGTAGTCGGCCGGAGCCATGACGCCCGGGTGCTCGGCCATCTCGCCGCCCACGAGCGCGCAGCCCGCGAGCTTGCAGCCGTCGGCCACACCCTTGATAATCTTTGCCATGTGCTCGGCCTCTATGTGACCGATGGCGACGTAGTCCAGGAAGAACAGCGGCTCGGCGCCCGAAGCCAAAATGTCGTTGACGCACATAGCGACCAGATCCTGGCCCACCGTCTCGTGACGGTCCATGATCTGGGCGAGCACGAGCTTGGTGCCCACGCCGTCGGTACCGCTGATCAGGATCGGGTCTTCCATATCCTTAAGCGCGGCGGCCGAGAACAGGCCACCGAAGCCGCCGATGCCGCCGATAACTTCGGGACGATTGGTGTCCTTGACCATCTGCTTAATCGCGTCGACGGCGCGACCGCCCTCGGCGGTATCGACGCCGGCGTCCTCGTACGTCACATGCTTGCTGTCGCTCATCTGAGCCTTCCTCTCCCACTACCGTCGCGCCGCGCGGGCGCCAAACGGTGCTCATAATTGCGTTCATTTCGGCGTGTGCCATAACAGCACCCGCCGTCATATCAACAAAACAGCAGGTAAAACCTACCAAAATATACCTGTCCCCATATGGCAGGTTTTAGGCCTCGCCGTGCTCCTCTTCCCAGCTGCGGTCGTCGTATTTCTCGACCACGGCGTCGTCGTCAAAGTACAGCGGCTTGTCCAGGTTGCGGGGCTTAAAGCCCTCCATAAACTTGTCGCGGCCAAAGCTCTCGGGAATCGCCACGGGATAGCGGCCGGTAAAGCACGCGTCGCAGTAGCCGCCCTTGGGCATGACCTTAAGCAGGCCCTCGACCGAAAGGAAGGCCAGCGAATCGGCGCCGATATACTCGCAAATCTCGTCGACCGTCTTGTTGGCGCTGATAAGCTGCGACTGCACGTCGGTATCGATACCGTAGAAGCACGGCCAAATGACCTCGGGCGAGTTGATGCGGATGTGAATCTCCTTGGCGCCGGCGTTGCGCAGCATCTTGACGAGCTGCACCATGGTGGTGCCGCGCACGATGGAGTCGTCGATGACGACCAGGCGCTTGCCCTCGATATTGTCGCGCAGCGGGTTGAGTTTCATACGCACGCCCATGGCGCGCAACTCCTGCGTAGGCTCGATAAACGTACGGCCCACGTAGCGGTTCTTGATAAGGCCCTCGCCAAAGGGAATACCGCTCTCGTGCGAATACCCCTCCGCGGGCGGCAGGCCGGAGTCGGGCACGCCGATGACCAGGTCGGCCTCGACGGGCTCCTCATGTGCCAGCTGACGACCCATGTCGTAACGGCAGGCATAGACGCTCTTGCCGTTCATGATGGAGTCGGGGCGGGCAAAGTAGACCTGCTCAAAGATGCAGTTGGCGGGCTCTTCGGCTGCAGGCACGCCCTGCTCGGATACCAGACCCTCGGCGCTGATGCGCAAGATCTCGCCGGGACGGACGTCACGGACGTACTCGGCACCCACGATGTCGAGTGCGCAGGTCTCGGAAGCAACGACCCAGCCGCCGGCGCGCGTGACACGGACGGCGGAGTCGACCGTCGCGGCGCCGTCCTGCGACGGCAGCTGCGAAACGGCTGCGGCATCGGCCTGGTCCAGACCCTCGTCCACCAGCTTGCCCAGCACGAGCGGGCGAATGCCGTGTGGATCGCGGAATGCGTAGAGCGCTTGCTCGTTGATGAGCGTCATGGCGTAGCCGCCGCGCACGAGCTCCATGGTCTTGCGAATGCCCTCGCGCAGATGGCCCGTACGCTGGGTAAAGTAGCCGATGAGTTTGGTCGCGACCTCGGAATCCGAATTGGAGAGGAATGGCACGCCCAGCTCGATCAGCTGGCGGCGCAGCTCGTCGGTGTTGACGAGGGTGCCGTTGTGAGCAAGCGCGATAATGACGCTGTTGATGGTAGAAAGATGCGGCTGAGAGGCTTCCCAGCTCTTGGCACCGGCGGTGCCATAGCGCACGTGGCCCACGGCCAGCTGGCCGGAGAGCGTCGACAGGTCGGCGTTGGAGAACACGCGATCGAGCAGCCCCAGGTCTTTGCGGACCATAACCGTGCCGCCGTCACCCACGGCGATTCCCGCCGATTCCTGGCCACGGTGCTGCAGTGCACGCAGGCCAAAGTACGTCAGTCGAGCCACGTCGCGATCGGGCGCCCATACGCCGAAAATGCCACATTCCTCATGCAGCTGGTCGGAGTCCGGATCATACGTCGACATGGTGTTCACCTGTCCCGCGGCACGCTCGGCCGCGCGGATGGTTTCTTGAGACATGGTATCCCCTCAGAGCCTCGTATTTTTGGCGTTACCCGCCTTATTATACGCACGGCGCGACGTGCTCCCCAGCGCATGAGCAGCGCTTTTTAAAAGCCCACCGAGCTAATAATCAGTTTTGTTGCCAAACATTTTATCGGTCTGTCCAGCGTAAGTGCCCGCGCCCCCAGATGGCCGCCGCGTCCGCCGTTGGGGATTACAAAGTTGCAATTGGGACGTTCGTCCTGTCTTTTGGCAGGTCGGCGGCGTATCCTTATAACCTACAACAAAGCGAGAAAGGTTCTGTATGGATCGAAACGAACTCGACCCCAGCGTCCCCAGCGCCACGGAGGTCAAGAAGATCCCCCTCATCATTAAGGTGTACGCTGTCCTGTGCATCCTTTCCGGCGTGGGCACGCTCCCGTCGGTCGCTGCCTTTATGTGGCAGGTCATCACGGCACTTGTTAACGGCAACGCCACCGAAAAGCTCGGCGACAACACGCTCGTCGCAGTCGGCCTTATCGTCGCCGGCATCATGCTCTCTGCGGCAAGTGCCGTCATCCTAATCATCTTTGGCCTGGACCTTATCAAAAACCAGCACTGGCTACACCCAGCGCAGCGTGTCCATCTCGGCACGGGAGCGGGCCGTTACG
>CABUDB010000166.1 GCA_902490245.1 uncultured Collinsella sp. | reverse complement strand
GCAACGCAATAATCGCAACGACCGGCGAAAAATCGATACCGCCCATCGGCGGGATGAAACGACGGAACAGGTTGAGCCACGGACCGCACACGCTATCAAGCACCGCGGCAATATCCTGAAGCAAACCACCCTGCTTCATGGGAATCCACGTCATAAAGCAGTAGACGACAATGAGCGTGGAATAGAAGTTGAACAGCGTGTTGACCAGCTGGACGATAGTGTAGATGTTGATGGGAATCTCCTCGTCTTGTCTTTACTTAAGGTAGCCGTCCGCACGAAGCTTCTTGAGATCGGAATCTTTGACCTCGCAACCGGCGGGCAGCACCATGAACACGCGGTCGCCCACCTCCTTGACCGTGGCACCCAGACCGCAGGCAAAGCCGTAAGAGAAGTCCAAGACGCGCTTGGCAACTTCGGTGCGTACGCCCACAAAAATCAGTGCGACAGGCTGCTTGGTGCGAACGCGGCGCACCACGGTCTCCACGTCGTCATAGCTCTCGGGGCGCAGGACATAGGCCGGCAGCTGCGGTGTGGCGTTGATGATATTGCTCGCATAGGCCGAGGCATCGCTCGGTGCAGGCGCGGGCGCAGCGGCGGCACGGGCGCGGGTGTTCTCGGCGTAGCTAGACGGCGTGTCATAGGCACCAGGACGATAACCGCTCGCAACACTGTCCTGCGAGCGCGAAGGCGGGTTATACGTTGTGGCATGGCGAGAGTCATCGCCGACCAGCTGACCGGAGCGCGTATACACGGCAACCGACTCAGCTTCACCGCGGCGCGTCTGACCAAGCAGGCCGTTGCTCGGCTCGTCTTGGGTGTAGAAGCCCTCGCCCGAAGCACCGCTGTAGCCGTTGCCCTGATAACTATCGTCATAGCCGTCATCGTAGCCGTAGTCGTCGTCCTGGCCATAACCCTGGTCGTAACCCTGCTGGCCGCCCAGGTGCATCTTATTTTTAATCTCGTCAAGGAAGCCCATGGTTGTGTCCTCTCGCGGTTTAGTGCAGGCGCCCCGATAATCAGTGCGCACTTCAGAGCCTTATTTTACTGCAAACTCCGGGCTAAATACTACCCTGCCCAGGCGAACGAGCGTAGAGCCCTCCTCAAGGGCAGGCTCAAAGTCCTCGCTCATGCCGCAGGAAAGCTCAGGCAGGTTCAAATCGGGATGCGCCGCCTCCAGCTCATCCCTCAGCTCACGAAGCCCCGCAAAGGTGCGGCGTGCCACATCCTTATTCCCCCGGGGCGCCATAGTCATAAGCCCCTGCACGCAAATTCCCTCAAGTTCCGCAAGCTCACCCGCGGCGGCGCGAATCTCATCGGGCGAAAAGCCTCCCTTCGACTCCTCACCACTCACATTGACCTCAATGAGCACACGCTGGGGGCCGGCGAGCTCGCCTGCCTCAATCTTGCGGACAGCACGGCTCGAGATCGCCTGCGCCAGATGCAGCGAACCCACCGAGTGAATCAGCTCGGCTGAGCCCAGCACCGCATTGATCTTATTGGTCTGCAGGTTGCCGATCATATCGAAGCGCACCTCGGGCAGCTCCGGATGCTCCGCCAGACCCGTGAGCTTGCGAACCAGCTCCTGCGGGCGGTTCTCGGCAAAATGGCGATACCCCGCCTGGATGGCGGCAACGGTCTCATCGACACCAACGGTCTTGGACACGGCAATGAGGCTCGCGGCGTCGTGGGGACGGCCTGCGCGATCGAGCGCCGCATAAAAACGTTCCAGAATCTGCTCGCGGCGAGCGCGCATCAAGTCCAAATAGTTATCCATTGCCAATCGCCTCCGCTGACGGCCAAACAAGTAGTCCCATGCTAACGCAAGAGCGCGGCCCCGCATGTGCAAGGCCGCGCTCACTTAGGTATTTACAATCTTTCGACGAACGGGATTACTTACTCCTCGTCGTCCTCGTCATCGTCCTCGTCCTCAAGATGATCGAGCAGGTAGCGAAGTCCCTCGCTGACCTCGTTAACGGGCACCTTGGCAACGTAGCGCGCATCGACGGCGGGCCTCATGATGACGCCCTCGCCCGAAGGCACGCGCATGCTCTCGAGCTCGTCCTCGTCCGTGCGGGCGATATCGCCGGCATTCATGCGCTGACCAGTCAGCAGGAAGGTCAGGCGGCAGGCGGCATCGATGGAAATCGAGGCGATGCGATCGAGGTAGCGCGAAACCATGATGGCGCGGCGCAGGTCGTCATAGTTGCTGTCGTCGTCCATAAAGTCGCCCGTATCCATACGGTTAAAGGTGCGGAAGAACTTCTCGTAGGCGGCGTGCACTGGCTCGTCCTCGACGGCCAAGTTGCAGATGATGGACATGTCGTTGGTGACGAGCGCAGAAAGCGAAGAGCCCAGCACCTGGTAGACGGCCTCAGCCTCGGCCTCGACCGTGCCGACAAGCTCCTTGGGCAGCGAGATGTCGGCCTTGATCATATGACGCGTGGCACGGCAGATCTGACGGACCTTATCGGTCATGCGTTGCAGGTTAAAGTCGACGTAGATGATCGTCTGAAGCAGGCGGAAGTCGGAGGCGACCGGTGACTGCGTGGCAATCAGGTTGTAGCAGACGGCCTCCAGGTTGGCGCAGCGTGCGTCAATCGAAAGCGTGCGCTTCTTGGTCTTGGTGGCGAGCTTGCGGTCGTCGGTCACATAGGCCTTAACGGCATCGTGGAGGGCCAGATCGACGGCCTCGTAGATGCTCAGCATCTCGTGACGGGCCTCGATGAGCTGACGGGAAAACAGTTTGCGCATGGTTCACTCCAATCAGTTGGGTGCGGTCATGCCGCCCGCACAGTGAATACGCACCGGACCAGGTCCGATCGGATTGGGACTAGTCGCACCGATCAGCCAAAGCGGCCGGTGATATAGTCTTCCGTCCGCGAATCTACCGGGCTTGTGAAGATCGCGTCGGTTTGACCATACTCGATGAGCGTGGCGGGCTCGCCGGCAACTTCCTGCAAGAAGAATGCGGTGTAGTCGCTGATACGAGCTGCCTGCTGCATTGAATGCGTGACGATGATGATCGTCATCTCGGGCGCCAGCTCGGCCATCAGATCCTCAACCTTAGAGACGGACGTGGGGTCGATGGCGGAGCATGGCTCATCCATCAGAAGGACATCGGGCTGCACCGCAAGCACGCGCGCGATGCACAGACGCTGCTGCTGACCGCCCGAGAGCGCCAAACCATCCTTGTTGAGCTGATTGGATACCTCTTTCCAGAGGTTGGCGCGTTTGAGCGATTCTTCCACGATGTCATCGAGGTCGCTTTTGCTAGTCACGCCCTGCAGACGAGGGCCAAAGGCGACATTCTCGTAGATGGATTTGGGAAACGGGTTGGGCTGCTGAAAGATCATGCCCACACGACGACGGAGGTCGACCGGGTCGACACCCTCGGCATAGATATCATTGCCGTCGAGCGTCATGGTGCCCGCGACGCGCGTACCCTCGATCAGATCATTCATGCGGTTGATGCAGCGCAAAAACGTCGACTTGCCGCAGCCCGAAGGGCCAATGAAGGAGGTGATGGCGTTTTTGGCGATGTTGAGGTCAAGCCCCGTCAGCGCATGAAAGTCACCGTACCAAAAGTTGAAATCCTTGGCTGTAATGGCCGCTTGCTCCAGCGTGGGAGCGGACTGATAAACGGACATGGGACTCCTTAACTAGCGACGCTTGCGCGACAGGAAGCGCGCAAACAGGTTGAAGGCCAGAATGATCACCATCAGCAAGAGCGCGGTGCCGTAGGCTGCGTTCATGTTGATGCCATCGTTGGCAAGCAGGTACAGGTGAACCGTCATGGGGCGGCCGGAATCGAGCGGCGAAATAGGTAGATTGATGGCTTGGCCCATGGTGTAGAGCACCACCGCGGTCTCGCCAATGGCGCGGCCGATGGCGAGGACGATGCCCGTGGCAATACGGCCAAAGGCAGAAGGAAGCACAATCTTGGAGACAACCTGCCACTTGGTGGCGCCCAGGCCGTACGCGCCCCAACGGATATAGCGCGGGACGGCGCGAATGGCCTCTTCGGTGGTGCGCATGACGATGGGAAGCATCAAGAGCGCGAGCGCCAGAGCGGCCGAGACCATCGAAAGGCCCAGGCCCATGGCCTCGACAAACAAGGCGTAGCCAAACAGGCCCATAACGATGGAGGGCACCGAGGCCAAAGCGTCAGCAGCGTAGCGAATGAGCTCGACGACCTTGCCCTGCTTGGCGTACTCGGCCAGATAGACGGCTGCCAGCACAGCAATCGGCGTGCAGATAAGCATGGCGAGCGCCGTCACATAGACGGTCGAGACGATCGTGGGCCAAATTCCGCCCTCGGCGTTGACGCCCTGGCATCCTGCACCGAAGATCCGCAGGGAGCGACCCTGTATGTGACATTGGAGC
>CABUDB010000165.1 GCA_902490245.1 uncultured Collinsella sp. | reverse complement strand
AAGAACGCCCCGTCCCAACCCAGCTAACAAAGGAGCTGATATGTGCGATTGCACAGATCATAAGGATGAGATCCCTGTCTATGACGCGCAGGCCATTGAGTCCAAGTGGATGAAGGCCTGGGAGGAGTCCAACCTCTTTGCCGTCGACACCGACGACAGCAAGCCCAAGAAGTATGTGCTCGAGATGTTCCCGTATCCGTCGGGCGACCTGCACATGGGCCACGCGCGCAACTATACCATCGGCGATGCCATGGCCCGTCAGGCCCGCATGCGCGGCTTTGACGTGCTGCATCCCATCGGCTTTGACGCCTTTGGCCTGCCTGCCGAGAACGCCGCTATTAAGCACAACACGCAGGCTGCCGCCTGGACGTATAAGAACATGGACCAGGCGCTCGCCACGATGAAGCGCATGGGTTTCTCCTACGATCTGGATCGCATGGTCAAGACCTGCAGCCCCGACTACTACCGTTGGGGTCAGTGGATCTTTGAGAAGATGTGGGAAAAGGGCCTGGTCTACCGCAAGAAGAACCCGGTCAACTGGTGCCCCACCTGCAAGACCGTTCTGGCCAACGAGCAGGTCACCGAGGGCAAGTGCTGGCGCTGCGGCACCGAGCCCGAGAAGCGCGACCTTGAGCAGTGGTACTACAAGATCACCGAGTACTCTCAGGAGCTGCTCGACGATCTGGAGAAGCTCCCCGGCTGGCCCGAGCGCGTCAAGCAGATGCAGGCCAACTGGATCGGTCGCTCCGAGGGCGCCGAGGTCGACTTTACCCTGTGCGACAAGGATGGCGAGCCCATCGAGGGCGACGAGGGCAAGATCACCGTCTTCACCACGCGTGCCGATACGCTCTTTGGCGTCTCCTTCTTTGTCCTGGCTCCCGAGTACGCCGGCCTGCATGAGCTCGTCGAGGGCACGGAGTACGAGGAGGCCGTCACTAAGATCGTCGAGGACGCCAAGCATATCTCTGCCGTCGAGCGTGCCCAGGGCACCCTCGAGAAGCACGGTGCCTTTACCGGCCGCTACGTGGTGAACCCCGTCAACGGCGAGAAGGTCCCCGTGTGGGTTGCCGATTATGTCGTTGCCGACTACGGTACCGGTGCCGTCATGGCCGTTCCCTGTGGCGACCAGCGCGACTTTGAGTTTGCCCGTAAGTACGACCTGCCGATCGTGCCGATCATCCTGGACGACGACGATCGCGCTGCCGTCGAGGCCAGCGGCGAGACCATCGATACCTTCCATGCCGAGACCGTCGACTGGGATTGCGCTCACGCTGCCGAGGGCACGCTCGTCCAGTCCGGCAAGTACACCGGCATGCGCGGCGGCAAGCACTCCGAGGGCGAGGCCGCGATCGTGGCCGACCTCGAGGCCATGGGCTGTGGCCGTCGCAAGGTCGAGTTCCGTCTGCGCGACTGGCTCATCAGCCGCCAGCGCTATTGGGGCAATCCCATCCCGGCCATCCACTGCGAGCACTGCGGCATCGTGCCCGTGCCCGAGGATCAGCTGCCTGTGACGCTGCCCGAGAACCTGGACCTGGGCGCCGGCGAAACCCTCGCCGAGTGCAAGGAGTTCTACGAGACTACCTGCCCGATCTGCGGCCGCCCGGCCAAGCGCGAGACCGATACCATGGATACCTTCACCTGCTCCAGCTGGTATTACCTGCGCTATACCGACCCGCACAACACCGAGCTGCCCTTCTCCAAGGAAGCCGCCGACCGTTGGATGCCCGTCGATAACTACATCGGTGGCATCGAGCACGCTATTCTGCACCTGCTCTACAGCCGCTTCTTTACCAAGGCCCTGCGCGACCTGGGTCTGCTGAGCGTGGACGAGCCCTTCACCAACCTGCTGTGCCAGGGCATGGTCAAGGACGAGAACGGCGACACCATGTCCAAGTCCAAGGGCAACGTCGTGCCCCCGAGCTCGGTCATCGAGCCCTACGGCGCCGACACCATGCGTTTGGCGATCCTGTTTATCGCCCCGCCCGAGAAGGACTTCGACTGGGATCCCAAGGCCGTTGAGGGCGCCAACCGCTTCATCAAGCGCGCCTGGCGTATCGTGTGGCAGCTCGTCCAGTCCGGCGACGCCAACGTGGCCTTTGACAAGTCCGCGCTCGACGAGGTTGCGATGAAGCTCTATCGCGAGCGTCACCGCACCATCGCCAAGTGCACCGAGGACTTCGATCGCGGCCAGTTCAACACCGCGATCTCGGCCGTCATGGAGCTCGTCAACGCGGCGAGCGCCTACCTCAACGCCACCGAGGGTGCTACCCGCGACAAGGCGCTGTGCTACGGCGTGGCTAAGGATATCGTGAGCGTCCTTGCCCCCATCTGCCCGTTCTGGGCCGACGAGCTGTGGCACGAGGCCCTCGGCTGCGAGGGCAACGCCTACACCGCCGCCTGGCCCGAGTTCGACCTGGCCGAGTCCGTTGAGGACACGGTGCAGATCGTGGTCCAGGTGCTCGGCAAGGTCCGCGGTCGCGTTGACGTTGCCCGCGATGCCTCCAATGAGGATATGCAGGCTGCCGCCGAGGCCGCCGTCGCCAAGTGGCTCGAGGGCAAGACGGTCGTCAAGGCCATCTGCGTGCCCGGCAAGCTGGTCAACCTGGTGGTCAAGTAAGCACTGCGCGCTTAGCTGACGCATTAAAGACGAGGGACGATCCGGCTGGGTCGCCCCTCGTTTTGCGTGTGCCCGACCAAGTGCTTGAGGTCAATTGTCCTATTCTTGTGGAGAAGCTGTGCGCACGCTGACCTGCAGATTCGTACTGTGCTTGCACGTTTTCGCAGCTACTGGTATAGTTTGCTTGCAAATGAAGTTGTAATTGAAAGAAGTGGGGTTTCGGCCCCGCTTCTTTTTTGTATGGATGGAGGTGCCGCAATGGTCAAGACCAAGACCGAGCAGGCGATCATCGACGCACTCGAGGCCGTCGCTCCCCAGCACGATGTCGACATCGTCGACGTCGAGCTCGTGGGTGCCACTAAGGCCCCCTGCGTGCGCGTGCGTATCGAGGGTGCCGAGGGTCAGAGCCTGTCGCTCAACGACGTCACGGCCAACACCAAGTGGGTCGGCGATGTGATTGAGGAGCTCGATCCTATCTCTTCGAGCTATACGCTCGAGGTGTCGAGCCCGGGTATGGCGCGCCCGCTGCGCCGTCCGTGCGACTTTGCCCGCTTTGTGGGCGAGAACTGCGAGCTCACCTCCACCGCCACCGAGGGCCGTCGCAAGTACACCGGCAAGATTGTCGCTGGGACCGAGACCGACGTTACCCTCGAGCTCGAGGACGGCGAGACCGTCACCCTCGATTTCTCTGATGTTAAAAAGTGCAAGTTGAAGCCTACCTACGACTTCAAGCCCGCGAAGGAAGGAAAGTAAGATGGCAGCATCCGACATGATGTCCGCCCTGATGGAGCTTTGCCAGGAGAAGCACATCGACCAGCTCTACCTGATCGACCGCCTGGAGCAGTCGCTCGCTAAGAGCTATGCCGAGATCCTGCATCTTGAGTGGGGCGCCAAGGTGACCATCGACCGCACCACCGGCAAGATCTACGTCTACCGCCTGGAGCCGATCGACGATTCCATGGACGAGGAGGGCAACTTCACCGAGTTCGAGGAGATCGACGTCACCCCCAAGAACACGAGCCGCATCGCTGCCCAGCACGCCAAGGCCGAGATCAACGCCATCGTGCGCAACTCCGCCCGAGAGCAGATCTACGAGGAGTTCTCCGGCCGCATCGGTGATCTCATCAGCGGTACCGTGCTGCAGTCCACGCCCGACTTCACGATCGTCAAGATCCGCGAGGGCGTCGAGGCCGAGCTTCCGCACTTCGACCAGCGCCGTTACGAGAACGAGCGCAACGAGCGTCCGATGGGCGAGCGCTACCTGCACAACCAGCACATCAAGGCCGTGATCATCGACGTTCGCGACCCCAACTCCAACCTGCAGCCGGTTCGTGGCGAGCACAGCCGTCCGCCGATTGTCATCTCGCGTACCCACCCCGAGCTCATGCGTCGTCTGTTTGAGCAGGAGGTGCCCGAGATCTATGAGGGCACCGTCCAGATCAAGTCGATCGCCCGCGAGCCCGGTCAGCGCTCCAAGGTCGCCGTCCACTCGCTCGACGACCGTCTGGATCCCGTGGGCGCCTGCGTCGGCCCCAAGGGCAGCCGTGTTCGCGCTGTCGTGGGCGAGCTCCGTGGCGAGCGCGTCGACGTCATCCTGTGGGATGCCGATCCTGCCGTCTACGTCGCCAACGCCCTGTCGCCTGCTAAGGTCACCCGCGTCCTCATCGACGAGGAGAAGGCCTACGCCGGCGTCATCGTGCCCGACGACCAGCTGTCCCTCGCCATCGGCAAGGAGGGCCAGAACGCCCGCCTCGCCGCGCGCCTGACCGGCT
>CABUDB010000164.1 GCA_902490245.1 uncultured Collinsella sp. | reverse complement strand
GCCGTTGATGAGATCTTTTACGTCATAGCCGCGGTACAGCAGCTGACCGTCTGCCCACGTTGAGAGATACGAAGGGAAACACGCTTTCGGCATATCTATCCGTGTCATATAGCTACTTTAATTATTTTACGGTTAACGCGAATGCCCGAGTCGATGGTTCGAATAAGTTCGGAGACCAGAGTAACGACAAACT
Organism: uncultured Collinsella sp.; assembly: GCA_902490245.1. Taxonomy (GTDB): domain Bacteria; phylum Actinomycetota; class Coriobacteriia; order Coriobacteriales; family Coriobacteriaceae; genus Collinsella. The sequence goes on along the minus strand of CABUDB010000164.1, from coordinate 4,200 downwards.
TTTGCCTATCTGGTCGGCTTCTGCCAATTGGAATCTTGCCGAACATTCGTGGATGCAATACGACTGGCTTGATTTCCTTTCTTTGAAAGCTTCTTTCGGCTACCAGGGTAATATGCCGACCCTGGCCGATCAGGGTGCCACGGTCGACGACTATCGGGCCAAGATACCCGATCCCGATCACGTGACCTTTATGCCCGATAGCGACAACGTGCTGCCCATTACCGATGACGAGTACTTTGACGACGACATCTTGCGTTACTTTATCGACTTTGTGCGCACCGTGTACGGCGAGGAGACGCTCGAGCAGAACCTGGCCTTTATTGCCGAGGCGATCGGCGGCAAGGGTACCTCGCGGGAGGTAATCCGCGCCTATTTTTTGAAGGACTTCTTTAAGGACCACTGCCAGACCTATAAGAAACGCCCCATCTACTGGCTGTTCGACAGTGGCAAAAAGAACGGCTTCAAGTGCCTTGTTTATATGCATCGCTATCAGCCCGACCTGTTGGCTCGCATCCGCACCGACTATGTGCATGAGCAGCAGGAGCGCTATCGCTCGCAGATCGGCTATGCCAATGACGCCCTTGCCAGTGCCGAGCGCGGCGAGCGCGTGCGCTTGGATAAGCGCGTAAAAAAGCTCAACGACCAGCTCAAAGAGACCATTGCCTTCGAGGAGAAGCTGCACCACTTGGCAGACCAGATGATTAAGATCGACCTGGATGACGGAATCAAGGTCAACTACGCCAAGTTTCAGGATGTGCTGGCAAAGATCAAGTAACTGCAGATACGGTAAGGATATCCATGCCCAAGATCAATGTAGAAGAACAGCTCAAACTGCGGTTTTTGCAACCGTTGCCCGCATGCATGCCCCGCCGTGTGGTGGTTTGGCACGATGCGGACGGCGAGTTTGCCCCTGAGTTTGAGCGATTGGCCGCCGAGGGTTTCGACGGCGCGGGGGCCGATGGCGGCGTTATGCCTGCTCACGGGGACTTTGAGCGCCCAGTGCGGTTTGTTGAGGCTTGCGAGGGCCGCATGTTTGCGGTCAAGAAGCTCATCAACCGCGATGACCTTGCGGGCGATATCTTGCTGTATCGCCGTTGCCCGCGCGGCAGGCTTGAGGGCGATTGGCTTGCCGATGTCGAGCTGTATGCCGATCAGTTCCAGGCTGACTATCTTTCGCTTTTGGCCGATCAGTTGGGTATCGAGAATATCGATGCCGTGCGCGAGAGTCTGCGCGAGCACAAGACGTTCTTTGATGCCAAGACCCGCTGCGCTAAGTTTGCCGCGTGTGTTCCGCATGCCGCGGGCGTATCCGATATCGAACTCGGCATTCTTACGGTGATATTTGGCGGTAAAGAGCTTGGCGACGCGCGACCCGCGTTTGTGCTGCGCGGCTGTATGACCACGCTGCTGCGCGAGGGTCCCGGGGCGCTGGCCGAGTTGGCGGACAAGTACTGCGTGCGCGATGTCCTCTCTGCCTTCATCGTGCGTTGCTATGGGTTTGAGGGGCCGCTGTACGAGCGCGACTCATTGCTTATGCTTTCATCCCATGTGCTCCTTACAGCGGCATCCACCGCGCTTCCCGAGGGAGCGCTCAAGGGACTCGAAAGCTATGTGGCTCCCGCCTACGGCCCCTATTGCCTTGAGGCGGTGCGCACGTGGGACCAGACCGCCGATACCCAGGCATCGAGCGAGGATCTATTTGAGATTTGCCGTTTGGTTGAGGACGCCCGCGGACTCTTTGCACGGTTCGAGACCTTGCCGATCGATGTGCTGGCCTCGCTTGATGTGTTTCCGTGCGTCAATGAGGCCGTGCTCTCGCAGCTGTTCTGCTCGTTTGCCCAGGGCGCGGACCGTGTTGAGGATGCGCGCGCATTTGCTGCGCGTCGCTGCGACCTAAGCTGGTACCGTCGTGTCGAGAGCTACTTTGACCTGCTTGCCGCTGTGGCCGATATATGCGCGTTTAGGCAGGCACACGCTGGCGGGTTCCATCTGGCGCAACCCCAGCAGGTATGGGATGCCTACACGTCCGATTGGTATGCCATGGACGCTGCCTATCGCCGTATGTGCACCGCGTATCTGCGGGTGCGCTCCGCCGAGTGCGATGTGCTCGAGGAACCTGCCCGAGCTGTGGTGGACTGGGCGGAGAATCTCTACAGCAACTGGTTCTTGGCCGACGCCAATGCCTGCTGGGCGACCGCTGCGCAAGGGGAGTGGGCCGATTGCGGCTACATCGAGGGTCCCGAACGGCAGGATGAGTTCTACTGGCATGTACTGCCTACCTTTGTGGGCTCTGCTAAAACGATAGTCGTTATCGTGAGCGACGCGCTGCGCTATGAGGTGGCCCGCGACGTTGCGGCGCTGCTCGAGCGCGAGCGCGGCGGCAATGTCAAGGTCTCTAGTATGCAGGCGGTCTTTCCCTCCATTACCGAGGTGGGCATGCCCGCGCTGCTGCCACACCAGGCGCTTAAGCTTGCAACGGATGGCGCGTTCGTGCTGGCTGACGGCATGCCCACCGCAACGACTCCGCAGCGCGAGGCCGTGCTTGCCCACGTTGAGTCTACGGCCCGCGCTTTGCGCTCGAGCGCATACCTCAACATGGCGGGAACCGAGCGCAAGGCGCTGCTCAAGGACTCTAAGCTCGTTTATCTCTACCACAACAAGATCGATGCTACGGGCGAGAAGGCCGCTATGCAGGATGACGTCTTCGATGCCTGTGCGGACACCGTGGAGGAACTTGCTGCGTTGGCGCGTCGCGTGTGCACCGACGCCCTGGGTGCGCGTGTTGTTATAACGGCGGACCACGGCTTTATCTACACGCGTCGGGAGCTCAGCGAGTGCCAGATGCTCGGCAAGCCAGACCTTCCCTTCCTTGACGCTCCTGTCATGCACGGCAAGCGTCATCTGGTGGTGCCCAACGAGGCCGTGGCCAAGCTTTCGGAAGAGGCATGCAGGGTGTTTGTTAATGTTGGCATGGGACGTTTGGGTGCCGGTTTTGAGGGATTTGCCCCGCGCGAGAACGTGCACTTCAAGCGTCCCGGCGGCACTAACAACTACGTCCACGGCGGCATGAGCCTGCAGGAGCTCTGCGTGCCCGTTATCGGTTTTTGGCGTGCGCGCTCGGGTTCCAAGGACTTTGTCGACACGCGCGCGGCGACGCTGCGCGTGCTAAGTGAGGGACGCCGAGTGACCAACTCGCTCTTCTCGGTCAACTTGATCCAGGAAGAACCTGCCCAAGGTAAGGTCTTGCCGTGCGAGTACGAGCTGGTGTTTACCGATGCAAGTGGCAACGAGGTGAGCGATACGGTCAAGGCGCATGCCAACAAGACTTCTGTTAACTCGCAGGAGCGCGTGGTGCATGCCAAGTTTGCGTTGCATGCAGCGGATGGATTCTCGGCCAAGGGTCCGTACTATCTGGTCTGCCGCGAGCGCGAAACGGGCAAGATCGTTTGGCGCGAGACGTACACCATCGCTGTTTCGTTTGCCCCTGTTGCTGACTTTGGTTTTTAGGAGTGTGCCCTATGTTTGATAGCAATGACGACGATCTGTGGGAAGTTCCCTCGATTGATATGAATGTGCCGGTGCAGGCTGCGGTGTCTGCAGAGGAGGCCGTGCCCGCCCCGGAGGCTGAGACTGCCGCAGAGGCCGTGGCTGCCGCGCCTGCCCTGGAGCCGACGGTGGCCGCGGTACCCGATGAGGTTGCGGCGCCCGCCGAGGACGAGTCCTCGACCGATGGCTATGCCCAGGTCGTGGCCGACGCTCCCGAGGACGACGGTTACGACATGGATGTACTGGACGGTAAGCTGCTCGAGCACTTTGGCGGCAAGATCGTGCGCAAGGACCTCACGGCCCTTATGAAGCGCGGCGCCAACGTGCCTACCTTTGTGCTGGAGTACCTGCTGGGCATGTACTGCTCAACCGACGACGAGGACGCCGTGGCGGAGGGCCTGGGGCGCATCCGCAAAATCCTCACCGATAACTACGTGCGTCCCGACGAGTCCGAGCGCATTAAGTCCAAGATTCGCGAGCTGGGTCGCTTTACCATCATCGATAAGGTGACGGCCAAGCTCGACGAGTACAAAGACATCTACGTGGCGTCGTTTGCCAACCTGACCATTGAGCCGTTTGTGATGCCGGCCGAGTACGTGCGCGACTATTCCAAGATTCTCCAGGGTGGTATTTGGTGCATTATGAGCATCGAGT
>CABUDB010000163.1 GCA_902490245.1 uncultured Collinsella sp. | reverse complement strand
GTGGCTCCTGTCGCCATGCCTGCCGCCGCACCGGAGCCCGCCGCGCAGGCACCTGCCGCCGCACCGGAGCCCAAGGGCACCGAGGTGACCGCTCCCATGGTCGGCGTTTTCTATGCTGCCCCGGCGCCGGGCGACGAGCCGTTTGTGCACGTGGGCTCCAAGGTCAAGGCCGGTGAGACCCTCTGCATCATCGAGGCCATGAAGGTTCTCAACGAGGTGACGGCCGAGGCAGATGGCGAGGTGCTCGAGATCTGCGTGGCCGACGGCGACCTCGTGGAGTTCGGCAGTTGCCTTATGAGGATCGGATAGGTGATGTCCATGAACAAAGAAGAGCTCAAGAAGCTGTTGCCGCATCGCGAACCGATGCTTTTGCTCGACGAGGCCGAGCTGGTGGGCGACGAGGCCCACGGCAAGATCACGATTACGGGCGACGAGTACTTTTTGCAGGGGCATTTTCCGGGAAACCCGGTAGTCCCCGGCGTGATTCAGTGCGAGATGCTCGCCCAAAACTGTTGCGTGCTGCTGATGGGCGACGAGGAGGCGCGCGGCGCGACGCCGTTCTATACGAGCCTCGATAAGGTGCGCTTTAAGCGTCCGGTGCGCCCGGGCGACACGGTTGATCTGGTGTGCACCATCACGCGTGCGCGCGGGCCGTTCCGCTTTGCGACGGGTACCGCGAGCGTCAACGGTGAGGTTTGCTGCCGCGCCGATATGTCTTTTGCACTCATGCACGAAAGTTAAGGAAGGCTTCATGTTCGACAAAGTGCTCATCGCCAACCGCGGCGAAGTCGCGGTCCGTGTTATCCGCGCGTGCCGCGATATGGGCATCAAGACCGTCGCCGTTTATTCCACGGCCGATGCGGACGCGCTGCACGTGCAGCTTGCCGACGAGGCGTATTGCATCGGCGGCCCGCGTCTTGCCGAGAGCTACCTCAACGACGATGCCGTGCTCACCTGTGCCGTGAAGTCGGGGGCAAAGGCGATCCATCCTGGCTACGGTTTCTTTTCCGAGAAGGCGAGCTTCGTGCGCGACTGCGACAAGTATGGTCTAGCGTTTGTCGGTCCCTCGGCCGAGGTCATCGACAGCATGGGCGACAAGGATGCCGCACGCCGAACGGCTGCCGCGGCGGGCGTACCCATCGTGCCGGGCTGCGATTTGCTCAAAAGTCCCGAGGAGGCGACGGCCGAGGCCGAGCGCATTGGCTGCCCCGTGCTCATCAAGGCGCGTGCAGGTGGCGGCGGTCGCGGCATTCGCAAGGTCGAGTGCGTGGAAGACGCGGCAAAGGCGTTCATCGAGGCGCGTGCCGAGGGCGAGGCCGTTTTTGGCGACGGCGAGTGCTACATGGAGAAGTTCGTCGCGCCGGCCCACCACGTTGAGGTGCAGATTATGGCCGATAAGCAGGGCCATGTGTTTTCGCTCGGCGAGCGCGAGTGCTCGGTGCAGCGTCGCAACCAAAAGCTGATCGAGGAGAGCCCCGCGCCGTGCCTCGACGGACACGACGACATTCGTGCTCGCATGCACAAGGCGGCGCGTGACCTGGCTCGTGCCGTCGGCTACGAAGGAGCCGGTACCATCGAGTTCCTGTATTCGGACGACGGCAATTTCTACTTTATGGAAATGAACACGCGCTTGCAGGTGGAGCATCCGGTTACGGAGTTTGTGACCGATACCGACTTGGTCAAGTGGCAGCTGCGCGTGGCGGCCGGCCAGCCTTTGCCCTTTGAGCAGGAGGACATGCCGGTCCGCAACCACGCCATGGAGTGCCGCATCAATGCCGAAACGCCGGACTTTCTGCCGTCATGCGGAACGGTCACCGCGTTGCGTGTACCGGGTGGTCCGCGCGTGCGCTGGGATTCGGCCATGTTCACCGGTGCGACAGTTCCGCCGTACTACGACTCCATGCTCGGCAAGCTCATCGTGTGTGCGCCCACGCGTGACGGCGCCATTCGCAAGATGCGCTCGGCCCTGGGCGAGCTCGTGATTGAGGGCGTGAGCGAAAACAGCGAACTGCAGCTCGACGTGCTGGCAAACGATGAGTTCTTGTCGGGCATGTACCACACCGATCTGATGGGGCATCTCTATGCTGATGAATAGAAAAGCGAAGACGGTCAACGTCCTCGAGGGGCCGATGACCGAGTCGTGCGCCGAGTTTCCCGCGCGCCACGTGTTTATCAAGTGCCCGGGGTGCCGCCGTGTGATCGATGAGGCACGCCTGCACGACAACCTCGAGGTCTGTCCTCGTTGCGGCAAACACTTTCGCGTGAGCGGTCGCGCGCGCATGTGCATGACGGTCGACGAGGGCACGTTTGAGGAATGGGATGCTAATCTGGCGTCGGAGGACTTCCTCTCGTTTCCCGGTTATGCCGACAAGCTCAAGGGCGCGGTCGAGCGTTCGGGCGAGCGCGATGCCGTTGTGTGCGGCAGGGGCAAAATCTGCGGTTGCGATACGGCGCTCTTCTTTATGGATGCCAACTTTATGATGGGCTCGATGGGTTCCGTGGTGGGCGAGAAGATCTGTCACGCATTTGAGCGTGCGACCGAGCTGGGATTGCCAGTCGTCGGCTTTACCGTTTCGGGCGGTGCGCGCATGCAAGAGGGCGTGACCTCGCTTATGCAGATGGCCAAGATTTCTGCGGCGGTTAGGCGCCACAGCGAGGCGGGCGGCCTGTATATCACGGTGCTCACCGACCCCACGACCGGAGGCGTAACCGCGAGCTTTGCCATGGAGGGCGACATTATCCTGGCCGAGCCCGATGCCCTGACGGCATTTGCCGGCCCGCGCGTGATCGAGCAGAACATGCACAAGCGCCTGCCCAAGGGATTCCAACGCTCCGAGTTTTTGCTGGAGCACGGCTTTTGCGATGCCGTTGTTCCGCGTGGCGAGATTGCGCTCACGGTAGGCGAGTTGCTGGCGCTGCACGAAGGGCACGCGCCCGGCTTGGGGGCACCGCATGAGATCGTGCATACGGGTCGCCGCGGCAAAAAGTTGGGACACTTGTTCAAGCGCTCGGCCGCACCAAAAACCGCGCTCGAGATTGTTAAGCAGACCCGCTCGGCAGATCGCGCCACGGCGGGTGAGATGATCTCGCTGGGCCTCGACGGATTCGTTGAGCTGCACGGCGACCGTTACTTTGGCGACGACGCCGCTGTGTTGGCTGGCATTGGCTGGAAAGACGGACGCCCCGTAACGGTCATCGCCATCGAGCGCGGCACCACGACCAAAGAGCGTATCCGCCGCAACTTTGGCATGGCGCATCCCGAGGGCTACCGCAAGGCGCGTCGCCTTATGCGTCAGGCCGAAAAGTTTGGTCGACCGGTTCTGTGCCTGGTCGATACTTCGGGCGCGTTTTGCGGCATCGGTGCCGAGGAGCGCGGCCAGGGCGAGGCGATCGCCCAGAATCTCATGGAGATGAGCGGCCTTAAGACGCCGATTGTCTCGGTGGTGACAGGCGAGGGCGGCTCTGGTGGCGCGCTGGCGCTATCCGTGGCCGACCGCATCCTGATGCTCTCGAGCTCGGCCTATTCGGTCGTGAGCCCCGAGAAAGAATCGTTTCAGAGACTTTTTTCTTTTGGATCAAAACTGTTATTTTCAAGGCTTATTCACGCTTTATATTACAATTTATATTCATTGGTTATAGGTCGTAAATATTCATCTGCTGAATTAGGATACTATACACGTGCAGAGCAATTTGCTATTCTTCCTTCCAGTAATATAAATGCAATAATATCTCGTGTGACTTTTCCGATACTGAGCAATATCCAAGATGATAATGTACGTTTGGCATCTGCTTATCGGAAATATATAAAATTAGCTTCCTATCTGATTTTTCCGTTAATGGTAGGGCTTGCCGCTGTGGCCCAGCCACTTGTTTTATTATTATTGACAGAGAAATGGATGATGGCAGCAGTATTACTTCAAATACTGTGCTTTGATTGGATGTTTGATCATTTAAGCATCATAAATTTAAACCTTTTATATGTAAAGGGGCGTTCCGATTGGGCTTTACGTATGGAAATCATAAAAAAAACTATAGCAACTCTTATACTTTTTGCCTCTATTCCTTTCGGAATAGAAGGAATGTGCTGGGGACGTGTTTTATACTCATTGATTGCTGCTTATTTGAATTCTTATTATACAAAGTCACTGATAGGGCTGAGCTTTATGGAGCAGGTTAAGGATATTTATCCGTCTCTTTTGCTTGCACTGTTCATGGGAGGTGTAGTTTTTATTTCTATTGGCTTTATCACACATCCGGCATTGCAATTATTGGCGGGGATTTTAATAGGCAGCAGTTGCTATCTGTTCATTTCCTATTGGCTGCATTTTGAAGCATTGCACGAAATTTTATCTATGCTAAAACGATAATGGATGACATTGGATTTGTTTTCCAGTTTTACAATCTGGTGCCGAACCTGACAGCG
>CABUDB010000162.1 GCA_902490245.1 uncultured Collinsella sp. | reverse complement strand
CCAGCGACGAGGAGGATTTCTTCGCATGAGCAACCTGACCAAGAATGTGAGCCCTGAAGACAAGAAGATGCTCAACAGCATTTTCCTGCGCTCCTTCTCCGTGTTCGCTTCCTGCGCCGGCGGTTCCGTCAAGGCTGGCGCCGACGGCTGGCTGTACTCCGTCCAGCCCGCGCTTAACCGCTACTACGCCGATGACCCCGAGGCTCGTGCCGACGCCATGAAGCGTCACACGACTTGGTACAACATTACCCAGAACGTCGGCACGTTCGCCATGGGCCTCGTCGCCTCCATGGAGAGGGAGAACTCGCAGCACGAAGACTTCGACACCGAGTCCATCGACGGTATCAAGGTCTCCCTGATGGGCCCGATGTCCGGCATCGGCGACGCAATCTTCTGGGGCGTCCTGCGTGTTATCGCCGCCGGCATCGGCATTAACCTCGCCATGAGCGGCTCGCCCCTCGGCGCGATCATGTTCCTGCTGATCTACAACATCCCGTCGATCCTCTGCCGATACTTCATGACCTACCTCGGCTTCAGCATGGGCACCAACTTCATCTCCGAGATGTACGAGGGTGGTCTCATGAAGCTCATCACCAAGGCGACCTCCACGATCGGCCTGGTGATGATCGGCGCCATGACCGCGGCGAACGTCCAATTCAACACGATCCTGTCCATTCCGGTTCAGGACTCCGACCCCGTCATGATCCAGACCTACCTCGACTCGATCTTCAAGGGCATCGTGCCTCTGGGACTTACGCTCGTCGTCCTCTGGCTCCTGCGCAAGAAGAACGTGAACGTCAACATCATCCTGGTCGGCATCATGGTTCTGGCGCTCGTCCTCGGCCTCGTGGGCATCGTGTAAGGCGGTTTCCGGATCATCCGAAGCCTGTTCAAGGCAATTCCTGGCGGCACGCGATCGAGGACATTCGACGCGTGCCGCCCCATTAGAAGGAGAGAATATGCGCTACACGCACCTCAAGAACTCCGACGTTGACGTCTCCCAGCTCGCCGTGGGCACCTGGGCGATCGGCGGCGACTCCTTTGGTGAGAACGATGACGCCGCCAGCATGTCCGCCATCCGCACCATGCTCGATCACGGCGTCAACCTCATTGACACCGCGCCGTGCTATGGCAACGGCGCGTCCGAGAAGGTCGTCGGCAACGCGCTCAGGGGCGTCGACCGAGAGAGCTACCTGCTCTCGACCAAGGTTGGCCTGATCACCAGCGCCGCCGGCTATGACCGCGACTCTTCGTTCAAGAACATCATGAGGGAGGTCGAGAGCTCGCTGCGCAATCTCCGCACCGACTACATCGACTTCTACTTCGTGCACTGGCCCGACGCCAAGACCCCGTTCTCCGAGACGATGTGCGCCCTCCAGCTCCTCAAGGAGCAAGGCAAGATTCGCCACATCGGCGTCTCCAACTTCACGACCGAGATGATCGAGGAGTGCGAGAAGGTCGCTCAGGTCGACGTCCAGCAGCCGCCCTACTCCATGGTCGACCGCTCCTCCGAGGACCTTATCAAGTGGGGCTACGAGCGTGGCATCGACTCCTTCACCTATGGCTCCCTTGGCGCGGGCATCCTGTCGGGCAAGTTCCGCGAGCTGCCGAAGTTCGAGGAGGGCGATGTTCGTGGCGGCTTCTACGACTACTTCCAGGAGCCCAAGTTCTCGCGCGTCCAGGAGCTGCTCAAGGTCATGGACGAGATCGCCGAGGCTCATGACAAGCCCGTGGCACAGGTCGCCGTGAACTGGAGCACCCAGAAGGAGTACGTGGGCACCGCGCTCGTTGGCGTGCGCACGGACGCCCACGCGATTCAGAACTGCGAGACGTTCGAGTGGGAGCTTTCCGCCGATGAGATGGCCAAGCTTGACGCCAAGCTTGACGAGCTGAAGATCGGCTAGCCATGGGCACCGAGGAGAGGAAGTACCCCACTTCCGAGCTTGAAGTGCTTGAGCGTGGATCTAGGGAGGTCGTGGAGCCCAACGGGCTGAAGCTCCTGCTGAAGCCCGTGCCGGGAGACGAGCGCGAGCGCGTGCTCGATCCGCGCGTCTACGCGCGCGCCCATGCGAAGCTCGCCGCCGGCCCGGCGCCGGCGGGGCCGGTGGACGTGATCGCGTGGCGCTCCGCTCCCAACAAGGAGACCCATGTCGTGAGGGGCTCGAACGTCGCCAAGAAGACCGTCGTCATGAACTTTGGCGACAGGGGCATTCCCCTGCACGTCTTCACGCCCGAGGGCCACGGGTGCGGCTCCGCCGCGCTCGTGTTCATCCACGGCGGCGGCTTCATGGTGGGCAACATTGGCCAGTACGAGAACTGCCTGCGCGACATCGCGGAGCGAACGGGCTGCGTCGCGATCTACCCGGAGTACCGCTTGTCTCCCGAGACGATGTTCCCCGGTGGTGTCGAGGACTGCGTGAAGACGCTCGACTGGCTTGTCGAGCATGCGGATGAGCTGGGTGTCGACGCGACGCGGGTCGCCGTGGCTGGCGACTCCGCGGGCGGAAGCCTGACCAACGCCGTCGTCCTCGACGGGTCCCATGCGGACAGGATCAAGCTCGTGGCCGAGCTGTATCCGCTCGTCGACGGCGGCCCTGTTCCGGAGGAATGGTCCTATGACCTCTATGAGATCGTGAACGACCAGAGGGCCGAGGCTCTGAGCAGGGTGGATCGCATCCGCAACGCCAACGACGACCTGCCAGTGATGTATACCAACGGCAATGCGGAGGAGATGCTCGACCCGAGGGTGTCTGCCCTGTTCGCGGAGGACGTGAGCGCGTTCCCCCGCACGGTCATCATCTCTTCCGAGTATGACTACCTGCGCTATCAGGACGAGCTATTCGCGAAGAGGCTGCAGGATGCGGGCGTTGACGTCACCGCGATTCGCTATCGCGGCTGCGACCACGGCTTCTTCGAGATGTACGGCGTGATGCCTCAGGCTGAGGACGTCTGCCGCGTCATCTCCGAGGAGCTTGCGAAGATCTAGGGGCTCGTCGCGGCGGCCTCCTGGACGAGTGGCGGTCCGGCGGGATGCTAGGTGCGTCCCGCCGGACCTTTGCGTTGACGGGCGCGTGCCGCTTGCCGGAGGGCGTGTGTGGGGTTCGCTTCGGCGGTGCCGGATTAACCGGGAGATGCGTTTACCGCCGCTCTTCCAAGTGAGCCCAGCAAACAAATCGCGAGTTGAGCCCCAAGGGCATCGACAAGGGCGTGGGCCTGGCGCGGGCGCTGGCGTATCTGGGTCGCGCTGGCAACGAGCGCACCTTTGGCTTTGGCGATTCGGGCAACGACCTGGGCATGCTCGCCGCCGTCGAGACGGCTGTCGCCATGGGCAACGCCATGCCCGAGGTCAAGGCGATCGCCGACTACGTGACCGACGACGTCGCACACGACGGCACCGTCACAGCGATGCAGCATTTTGGGTTGATTTAATAAATGGCCGGGTCGCCCGCAGTGGGGGCGACCCGGCCATTTGAGCTATTTTGCAATATAGAGCTTGGGATGACTGCGACTGCTCTCGATCGCCGCCGTCATGATGCCCTCGTTGTCTCCATCAACGATGATGCCGTCGAGGTCATCGATCTGCGCGGACTGATAAAAACTGGTCTTGTTGAACTTTCCCTGGTCAACCATCATGTAGCCCTGGTTTGAGTTGGTAAGGTACATATGCTTGATCATGGCCGAGAAGTCGTGCTCGACGGTAAAACCGTGGTCGGGGTGGAATCCGTCAGCACTGACAAACGCCTTGTCGGCATGTAGTTTGCTCATGCAGTCGAGCGTCAGTGCGCCCGCGAGATAGAGGTGGCCCTTGCGCACGGAGCCGCCCAGCAGCACTACCGAAGCATTGGGGAGATTGAAGCTGGCGTAGTTCGCGATTGCAAGATCGCCGGTGATAATGGTGATCTCACGCTTGTCCATGAGGGCCTTAGCGAAGTAAAAGCCTGTGGTGCCGATATCAATTACCAGAACATCGCCATCATCAACAAGAGTTGCTGCGGTTGCGGCGATGGCCTCCTTGGCCTCGACTTGGACATTGATGCGCTCCTCGGGATACGAGATTGCGTTGGAGCGAGAAAGCGATACCGCTCCGCCGCGTACGCGACGCAGCTTGCCTTCGGATTCCAGCGAGATGAGGTCGTGCCGTGCGGTGACTTCCGAAACCGAAAAACGGCGAACGATGTCGGATACCGAGATATTTGGCTTTTCGGCCAGCCAATTCATGATAAATCGCTGACGCTCGGCCGGTGAAAGGTCTGAAGTAGATGCCATATGCCGCTCCTTTTGAACAAAAGGTAAAAGATGCGCCTTTCGTAATCGAAATATAACGTATCGATATGAAAAGAACAAGGCAAATTCGAATGAATCAAAAGAACGGAATGGCATGTCACAAATGCATGCGTAGCAGATAGTTCGCACGTAAACGGGCTATAAAGAGTCTCAT
>CABUDB010000161.1 GCA_902490245.1 uncultured Collinsella sp. | reverse complement strand
GCTCGGCCGAAAGGTAGGTGTCTTTTGCAGTGAGGGACTGGATGCGCTTGGGCGTGAGGCCGCTGCGGTCCGAGAGGATTTGCGTGAGGGTCTTGCGGGTCTGCATGAGACGCCGGCTGGTTTCCTGCAGTGCAAGTGCCGAGCCGCCTGCCCCCTGGGGGATCAGCGGGTCGTGAATCATGAGCTCTGCATGGGGCGCCATACGGCGATCGTCGCCGCCCATAAAGATCACGGCGCCCATGGACGCGGCGAATTCCAGGCAGACGGTGCGGATGGGGCACGATGCGAGGCGCATGGCGTCATAGATCGCAAGACCCGATCGCACGCTTCCGCCGGTGCTGGCGACAAATATGGTGATGGGGCGGCTGGGGTCGGTGGCATCGAGCAGGCGGATCTGCTGACATAGGTCGTGGGCCATCGGGGTTTCGATGTTTCCCATGACGGAGAGCTCGCGACGGGCGAGCATCTCATCGTAAATGCTGGTGAGCGTGATGCCTCGGGCGGATTCACGCATGGTGAGGGGGCTGATGATAGGGGAATGATTGGTGTCCATGAGGACTCCTTTCTGTTGGTTGTGTTGTGGAGGAATAGGATTGTTGCCCGCGGAGGGGCTGGCGGGCTACAGGGTTTGTCCGAGCCTAAGATCGAGCTCGGTTGTGGGGCAGGCTGCCTGTTCGTGCGGCTCGCAAGCGCCAAGGGCTCCAAAGCGATAGAGCGTTGCGGCGGGCGTGGTGTAGGCGAGCCGCAGCTGATGCTCGACAGGGGCACATCCGTCATTTTTGCAATGAGCCGCGTAGTACTGCGCGATGCTGGCGTTCATCTCGCTGCCATTGCGATGGCGCTCAAACTGGCGTCTGCAGGTCTCGATGATCTTTGCTACCGACTTGGGTGCCGTCGCGGGAACAAGGGCGAGATAGCCCTCAAATAGCTCGTTGATGCTCAGGAGGCACAGCAGGTCGATCAGCGTCCTTATGGCTGCTCCCTCGGCGGAAAAGTGCGCGGTCATGCGGTTATATCGGTTGCGGTCGACGATGGCCGCATGGGGTCTTGGAGTTTTCTGCCCCGTGGTCCCGGGCTTTTGCCGCGCCTGTGTATTGAGCTCGACGTTGCAGCGCTTGAGGCCGTCCAACGGAAGGAACAGTGCGGTGCGCAGGGTGTTCCGCTTGCTTTCGAGTTCATGACGCTCGTCGGGTTCCCATTCGAGCTTGAGTTTCGTGTCGAGCGCCGTAAGCATATGGGCAAGGCAGCCTACGGTAAGAACGTACGAATCGTTGTCGCGTTTTGGGGCATAGGGGTCTGTCAGCTTGCGAATGTCGGGGTCGCCCATGATCTTTGTGCAGCGCGTCAGCAGTTGAGGGTGGTCGGCCGAGATCGTCGCGAGTGGTAGCGACGCGTAGTTCTTGATGGTCGCGGCGGCAAAGGCGGCGTCATATTCGTTTGCATATGCTCGCTCAATGCGGGCATCCAGAATGCTTTTCTTATCGCCGTCTTCAGCGTGGTGGTTTGTCATAGCTTCTCCAATCGGTTTATGTTCGTGCTGTTTGTTGATGTGTTGGTTGTCGTGAGTGATGTGCTTGCCGTGGGTGATGTGCTGACGTTGGGGTGCTATGCGGTTTTCAATGAGCCCGTGAGGCAGTTGCTGCAGGGGCGGGATGGAACGGCCCATGCAAGGCGGAAGGCATCGTACTCAAAATCGAGACAGCAATGCCGCCCTGGGTGCCTTACATGTGGCAGTTACCTCATTAAGTTGTCATTGCGTTTGGGGCTGTACTTTGCCGATCTTCTTTCTCTTACACGCTAAAAACTGAAACTTCATATGCTCGATCTACTTAAAACCGCAACGGCGGTCTGTTATCAACTTATATGCCGGAACGCGTCTTTGCAAGTACTTTTTTGCCTTTGTTTCAAATGGGGTGGTTTTGCAACCGTTGCGCGCCGCGCTGTGCGAACGTGCCCCGGCTCGGATAAGATAGTGCGCGATAAAAACGATGCAAGGAGGCATATATGGCAATCAAAGCCATCGCAATGGATATCGACGGTACGCTCACCAACGACCAAAAGGTCATCAGCCCGCGTACGCGCGAGAAGCTGCTCGCGGCGCAGGAGTCGGGCATTAAGCTCATTTTGGCTTCGGGCCGTCCCGCATGGGGGCTGCACGCCTTGGCGCAGGAGCTCGACCTTCAAAACCATGACGGTCTGCTGGTTGCCTTTAATGGCGCGCATGTGGTCGACGCTCAGACCGATGAGGTCCTTTTTGACCAGGCCATGCCGGCTGACGAGCTGCACCGTCTGATTGATCATCTGCGCAATTTCGACGTGATCCCTATGATTTCGCTCGGTCGCGATTTGCACGTCGAGGACTCGTACCATTGCATGATCACGCTGCCTGACGGCTTGCAGAAGAATATCGTCAAGTATGAGCGCGATGCGTGCAATCTTAAGATTCGCGAGGTGGAGAGCCTGCATGAGGTCGTGGACACTTATCCCGTGGACAAGCTGCTGACGGCGGGCGATCCGGCCTACCTGCAGGCGCATCACGAGGAGATGTATGCGCCCTTTACCCAGACGCTGTCGGGTATGTTTACGGCTGACTGGTACTTTGAATATACGGCACCCGGTATCGACAAGGCTCGCGCGCTCGAGGGTGCCCTGCCCAAGCTTGGCATCGATGCCAGTGAGGTCGTATCGTTTGGCGACGGCCAGAACGACAAGTCCATGATTGAGTGGGCCGGCACCGGTGTTGCCATGGGTAACGCTGTCGATGAAGTCAAGGCCGTGGCCCAGATGGTGACCGCCAACAACAACGAAGACGGTATCGCGGTGGCACTTGACCAGCTGCTGGGTTAGAATCGCCGATAGTGCATGGTTCGGGCGTCCGCTTGCGGGCGCCCTTTTGTTAGGGAGGGTGCCGTGTCCGCATTTCCGTTCGACGCCGTTATCTTTGACATGGACGGCGTTTTAGTCGATACCGAGTTTTACTATCAAAAGGAACTCGAGAGGTACATCGATTACCTGCAGATTTCTGTGACGCGCGACGAGCTCAATGCGATTGTTGGTTCATCGCACCGTGATTTTCAGCAGGTGCTCGTCGATTGGCATGAGCGTGCGGGCTTGGGCAAGCTCAGCGTCGAGGCTGCCGAGGCACGCTATGAGGTGTGGGCGAGTGCGTATCCCTGCGACTATAGAAAGCTGCTCAACCCCGGTGTTGCCGAGACGCTGGCGGGGCTGAAAGAGCGTGGGGTTCGCGTTGCGCTGGCGTCGTCATCGCCTCTCAACAATATCGAGGAAGTGCTGGGTACCTGCGGCATTCGCGATTACTTTGAGTTTTTGGTCTCGGGTGAGCAGTTCAAGCGCAGCAAACCCGATCCTGATATCTATCTGCATGCCATAGATCGTTTGGGATTGCCTGCTGATTGCTGTTGCTGCGTGGAAGACTCTCTGTATGGCATTACCGCAGGTAAGCGCGCCGGTCTGACGGTAATCGCCAAGCGCGAGGAGCGCTTTGGCTTTAGCCAGGATGCCGCGGATAAGATTATCGACCAGCTGCCCGATTTGCTGGAACTCGCGTAGATTCTGGGCGGTACTGCTGTCACAACACTGGTTCCGTTGGCATAAGAAAGGGGCGGCGCTATGGCATTCAACGTTAACGCTCTTGGGTTTGGCGACAATGTCGTCGACCGCTACGAGCATATCCACACAATGTATCCGGGTGGCAATGCGGTGAACTTTGCCGTGTATGCCAAGAAGTGCGGTGCTTCACGTTCCGCATATATGGGTATCTTTGGCAACGATTCCGCGGCCGAGCATGTCATTGCGAGCCTCGAGGACGAGGGCGTCGAGCTTGCCAAATGTAAACAACTCATCGGCGAGAACGGTGCGGCTCGTGTTACCGTGGTCGATGGTGACCGCGTGTTTCTGGGATCGAACGAAGGCGGTATCCGCGGGGATGCGCGCTATGTGCTCGATCGTTTTGACCTTGCGTACATGAAGCAGTTCGACGTAGTCCATTCGGGCAATTATTGCTTTGCAGAGCGTGAGTTGCCCAAACTGAAGGCCGCGGGCATTACGGTTTCGTTTGACTTCTCGGACGATTCGACCGACGAGTACTACGAGCAAATTGCCCCCTACGTTGACTTCGCATTTTTTAGCGCGGCAGACGCTGCGAGCGAGGATGAGATTCGCGAGCGCCTGGCATGGGTGAAGGGCTTGGGCCCGCGTTTTGTGTCTGCCACGGCGGGCGCTGAGGGCTGCATTGCCTATGACGGCGATCGTTATTACCGCCAGCTTGCTAAGCCGGTAATGGATATGAAGGACACCATGGGGGCGGGCGACTCGTTCCTCACCTCGTTCTTGATGTGCTATCTCGATGCCGCCAAGTGTGGCGAGGATGGTGCCGGGGCCATCGAGCGTGCACTCGACTTTGCGGCAGGATTTGCCTCGACCGTATGCGGCATGGAGGGCTCTTGGGGCCACGGGGCGCCGATTATCGAATAGTTGAGCAGTTCCGTGGAGTCGAATGCCGCCCCTACGAGGCCCAGTG
>CABUDB010000160.1 GCA_902490245.1 uncultured Collinsella sp. | reverse complement strand
AACGACCGGCATGCATTGATATCACGAGCACAGCAAGAGCATGCTGCGCGAGCCTATCGCAGAGCCGATTAAGTGCCTGTATTTGTAACGGCTCGCTTCCAGCAAAGCGTGCGGAAAAGTCGAGCCCGATCTCGCCGATAAAACGCTCTTGTGCAGCGACTTCGCAAAGTAGATCGATTTCGGCGGTTCCGCATCGACCGTCGGCGAGCCACCAGGGATGGAGGCCGACGCCCGCGATGATGTTCGGGTGGTGACTGGCGCGTGTTTTTGCTGCCGCGAAGTCGCGTGGGTCGACGCCGCAGTCAAATAGACCCAGGCTCAGTGCCGTCGTCTCATCGGCAACGGTATCCGGGCAGGCCATCAAATCAAGATGACAGTGTGCATCAAACAGCTGCGGCTCCATCGCGGCATCCCTGCTAGTCCAAGCGCTGGCCGTCGGCGCGCACGCGCTCGGTGCCGCGTCCGCTGATCTGGCGGATAACCTCACCGGCAATCATCTGACCCATGATGGGCGGCATAAAGCTCGCGGTTCCGAGCTCGGTACGCTCGTGGATGTTGGAGGGGTCGCGGGGCTGTGTCTTAACCGATTCCTCGCAGCTAAACAGTACGTGTAGGCTCTTGATGCCACGCTTCTTACATTCTTTGCGCATGATGCGGCTCATGGGGTCACGTACCGTATCAAAAATGTCGGCAAAGCGGAGGCACTCGGGATGGAGCTTGTTGGCCCCGCCCATGGAGCTAACCAAACGAATGTCATTGTCCTGAGCATATTTGGCAATGGCGAGCTTGGCCGAAATGGTGTCGATGGCGTCGATGACGTAGTCGAGTTTACCGTTCGTTTGCTCCAAAACGCGTGCGAAAAATTCGTCGATATTGTCGCTCAACAGGTATTCGGTGCGCTTGATGACGGTGGCGGCAGGGTTGATATCGTTTATCATGGCTTCCATTACGTCCACCTTGCGCTTGCCGATGGTGCTATGAAAGGCGATGGCCTGGCGGTTGATGTTGCTGGGCGCGATGATGTCCTTGTCCAGGATCACAAAATGACCGATGCCGCCGCGGGCGAGCGCTTCGCAGCAGTTGGATCCCACGCCGCCACAGCCCAGCACCAGCACCGTGGCGTTGGCAAGTTTATCGAGCGCCTCACGGCCCATGATGATCTCGAGCTTGGTGTCGCGTGTCTCGACGGGAGCTGCGGCTGCGGTTTCGGTCATAGATGTCCTCCGATGGGGAAGCGGATCGTGTTTGGGCTATCGCCATTATAGGGATTATCACGATTCCATTTGAGCCCTAGGGGCTTGTTGAAATGAGATCGGGATTCGCATAAGATGAAGCAGATGGCACCCGTTGCAGCGGGTTGGCCAACTCCAAAACACGTTTGTAGCGTGAGAAGTGGCCGTCTTCGCATTACGCGGGGGCGGCTATTTCATTCGACCTCCAATGTGGATGCCGAGTTCCACAGCCGCGATTACAAGCAATAACAACGTCAGGACATCGTCAATACTCATAGTCCATCTCCTTCTTGGTAAGAGGGAGCTGACCCATCTGCTTCTGGGCTCATTGTATCTAAAAACGAACGCATGTTCTATACTTAGTATCAAATTAGATAATTAGACAAACATCTAAATAACGAGTATAGTGTGCGCGTCGTGAGAGATAGTGAGAGGAGGTCTTATGCCGGGAGAGGGTTTTAAGGCGCTGGCCGATCCTACGCGGCGGCGCATTTTGGAACTGCTGCGCGAGGGCAATTGCACGGCCGGGGAGCTTGCTGAACATTTTGACATCAGCAAGCCGTCGTTGAGCCATCACTTGGCGACGCTCAAAAGCGCCGGGTTGGTGACCGACGAACGTCATGGCCAAAGCATCGTTTACAGCTTAAACACCACCGTCATGCAGGACTTGATCGGTTGGTTTATGGGCTTTACAAACACGGAAGGTGATAAGGATGAATAACGAAAACAAGGGCATTCACGCCACGGGGGTATCGCGGCGTGTGTGGATTGCGCTGATCGCTCTGTGCGTCGCCAATGTCGTAGCGCACCTCATGGTGATGCCGAGCTTGCCTGCGCAGATTCCCACGCACTGGGGCGCGAACGGCGCCGTCGACGGTTGGGGTCCTAGCTGGATGGCATCGGCGCTCGGCGCGTTGCCGCTGGCGCTTCTCGCAATGTTCCGCGTGGTGCCGCGCATCGATCCCAAAGGTGAGGCATATCGAACCTCGGGCAAGTTCTATCAGGGCTTCGTAATCGCCTTTACCTTGTTCATGTGTGCCGTAAGCTGGCTGGGAGAGCTTACGGTCTGGGGCGTGGTGCCGGCGGTCGGTTCGGTCAACGTGCTGATTTCCGGTGCTATCGGTTTGCTGTTCATCGGCGTAGGCAACTACTTGCCGCGTGTGAAGCAGAACTATACGCTCGGTATCAAGACGCCTTGGGCGCTTGCCGATCCCGAGAACTGGCGCCGTACGCAGCGCTTTGGCGGTGCCTGCTTTATGGTGCTGGGTGTTGGCCTGATTGCGATGGGCGTGGCAGGTGCGGTGCTTTCGAGTGAAGTCGTCGCCGCGGTGATTGCGGTTCTGGCGTTTGGTTCGGTCGGAGCCGTCTACGTCTACTCGTATCTGCTGTGGCGCAAATCGCAGCGAGCCGCTCGTTAAGGTTGCGGAAAACTAGCGTACGCAGTTCATAGTATGTTCCGGGGGACTTTTCCCAGGTAGTATTAGGGGGTGTGGGCAACCATGCCCCTTTTTCGTTACGTTTCAGAGCTGGTTCCCTCATTTCGTTTCCACTAAAGCGAATCAAGAATAGGGAAACAGCAGGTAGAAAGGATAGAACAGACATATGGCAGAGTTTATCTACCAGATGTATCAGGCTCGCAAGGCCCATGGCGACAAGGTAATCCTTGACGACGTGACCCTGAGCTTCTACCCCGGTGCCAAGATCGGCGTCGTGGGTCCCAACGGCATGGGCAAGTCGACCTTGCTCAAGATCATGGCCGGCATCGAGGAGGTCTCCAACGGCGATGCCAGGCTCACCCCCGGCTACACCGTGGGCATCCTGCAGCAGGAGCCGCCGCTCGACGACGACAAGACCGTTATCGAGAACGTGCGTATGGCGTTTGGCGATATGATCGCCAAGGTCGATCGCTTCAATAAGATCGGCGAGGAGATGTGCGACCCGGATTGCGACATGGACGCCCTCATGGCCGAGATGGGCAAGCTCCAGGACGAGATTGATGCCGCCGACGGCTGGGATATCGATTCCAAGCTCGGCCAGGCCATGGATGCCCTGCAGCTGCCCGATTCCGATATGCCGGTCAACGTGCTTTCCGGCGGCGAGCGCCGCCGCGTGGCCCTGTGCAAGCTGCTGCTCGAGGCTCCCGACCTGCTGCTGCTCGACGAGCCCACGAACCACCTGGACGCTGAGTCGATCCTGTGGCTCGAGCACTTCCTGCACAACTACCAGGGCGCGGTGCTGGCCGTCACGCACGATCGCTACTTCCTGGATAACGTTGCCGAGTGGATCTGCGAGGTCGACCGCGGTCACCTTTATCCCTACAAGGGCAACTACTCCACGTATCTGGAGACCAAGGCCGCCCGTATCGAGGCTCAGGGTAACCGCGATGCCAAGCTCGCCAAGCGCATGGAGGCCGAGCTCGAGTGGGTGCGCAGCTCGCCCAAGGCCCGTCAGGCCAAGAACAAGGCCCGTCTGGCTCGCTACGAGGAGATGGAGGCCGAGGCCCGCGCAAGCCAGAAGCTCGACTGGACCGACATCCGCATCCCTGTGGGCCCGCGTCTGGGCAACAAGGTGCTCGAGGCTCATCACCTGCACAAGGAGTTCGATGGCCGTGTGCTCATCGACGACCTTTCGTTCACCCTGCCGCGCAACGGCATCGTGGGCGTCATCGGCCCCAACGGCGTGGGTAAGACCACGCTGTTCAAGACGATCGTGGGCCTGGAGCCGCTGACCTCGGGCGAGCTCGAGGTGGGCGAGACCGTCAAGATCTCCTATGTCGATCAGAACCGTTCCGGCATCGACCCCGATAAGAACCTGTGGGAGGTCGTCTCGGACGGCCTGGACCACATGATGGTCGGCGAGACCGAGGTTCCCAGCCGCGCGTACGTGGCGAGTTTTGGCTTTAAGGGCCAGGACCAGCAGAAGCGCGCCGGTGTGCTCTCCGGTGGCGAGCGCAACCGTCTGAACTTGGCGCTTACGCTCAAGCAGGGCGGCAACCTGCTGCTCCTCGACGAGCCCACGAACGACCTCGACGTCGAGACGCTGTCCTCGCTCGAGGCGGCGCTGCTTGAGTTCCCGGGCTGCTCGGTGGTCATTAGCCACGATCGTATGTTCCTGGACCGCGTCGCCACGCACATTCTGGCGTGGGAGGGCACCGACGAGAATCCGGGCAACTGGTATTGGTTCGAGGGCAACTTCGAGGCCTATCAGGCCAACCGCATCGAGCGCCTGGGCGAGGATGCAGCCCAGCCGCATCGTATTCACCGCAAGCTCACGCGTGACTAGTAGCAAGTAGAAAGGCCGCCAGCAAGGGCGGCCTTTCTTGTAGCAATTGCACTGCAGCTATGCCCTGGCTGCTGGTTTGATTCATAATCAAAGTCAT
>CABUDB010000159.1 GCA_902490245.1 uncultured Collinsella sp. | reverse complement strand
GTACCCGAACCCTTTCTCGTAAAGAATCGGGTTCGAGTACGAACTGAATGCTGGAGCAATACAAAACCACCAGAAAGGTGCCTGTTCCCTTTGTGGTGGTTTTGGTCCAGTCCTAGAGCGTGTGGCCGTAGGCGTTGGCGGTCTTGATGGCGGCGGCGAACTTTTCGTCGGTGAAGGGCTCGGGGTTTCCCTGCTTCCACTCGTTGGTGGCGTGCGCGTACTCGCACAGGGCCAGGATGTCGGTCTCGGAAAGCCCGACCTGCTCTAGCGTCACGGGCAGGCCCATCTGCTTGTTAAAGGCTGCGTAGCGCTCAAGGTTCTCGGTATCGCCCGTGTAGGCAAACAGCACGAGCACGCCCAGGCTCACGACCTCGCCATGCAGGTAGGTGCCCTCGCGCGGAATGCTGCAAGTGGCGTTGTAGAACGCATGCGCCACGCTCGAGTTGTAGTAGTAATCGTTTTGGTTGGTCAGGTTGGAGACGTAGCCCGTGTTGACCACGATATCGAGCGCGATCTGCTTGACGGCCTCGGTCGACAGGTTCTGGCGAACGTCCTCAAGACCCTGCACGCCATAGGTAAACAGCGGCTCGGAGCAGGTGTGTGCGAGCGCCAGGCCAAGACCTGCGGTGTGCTCCAGGTTGCCGGCGCTCGTGGCGTACTCGACCTCGGGCTGCTTGGACAGGGCATCGCCCACGCCCGCCCAGAAGTACTCCGCCGGAGCCTCGGCGATGATCTTGGGGTTGATGAAGATATGCGCCGGACGGTTTGGGTACGAATAGCCCTCCAGCGAGCCGTCGTCGTTGTAGACAACGGCAATGGCGGTCGCGGCCGAGCAGTTGGAGCAGATCGTCGGTACCGTAAAGACGATCTTCTTGAGCTCGATGGCCGCCGTCTTGACGGTGTCGAGCGCTTTGCCGCCGCCGCATGCGATGAGCACATCGGCCTCTCGGCAGGCGGGGGAGTTAACAAGCTTGGCGATATTGGCACGCGTGCTGTTGGTGCCGTAGACGCGTGTCTCCAGAATCTCGACGTCGGTGTCCTCCAGTGCCGCTTCGATACTGGGAAGCGCCGCGGCCAGTGCTCGTTTACCACCGATAATCGCGACCTTGCCCGCTCCGTACTCGGCCAGCGCGCTGGGCAGCTCGTCAAAGCAATCCTCGCCGACGGTATAGTCGCTCATTCCAATCGTGCGCATAGCAGCCTTCTTTCGTTAGATAAAGTGCTTTCAGGTATTTTGCTCCAAGAGAAGGCTCAATGCCGCGAGAAATTTCGAACGTATAAAACCAGTGTTGAGGGTTTTTCGCCGGCGCGGAACGTGCTAGCATACTCCGCATAAGCGTTGATGGGGACGAGTAGTCGGCCGTCCGCATGCTACAGAGAGCGGGGAGCGCTGAGAGCCCGTGCATGCGACCGATGAAAATCACCCCGGAGCTGCGGTCCCAACGGGCGCGCCGCACAGGCACGTCTTAGTAGACATCGCCGAGATGGTCGTCGATACAGGCCAGCCGAGTAACGGATGCGAGCGCGCTGTAACGCGGGCGAGGGCATCTAAGCTGGGTGGTTAAGCGAAGAGCTTTTGCGGGCACATGGACCGTTTTGTGGCGCTTCGTCCCAGCTTGCAGGGACGGGCGCTTTTTTTGGTGCCCAATGGGCGTGCGCGCCCACGACATGAAAGGGGTACCGTGGCAAACGAGTACAAGCAGACGATGAATCTGCCCAAAACCGGATTTCCCATGCGTGCCGGTCTTTCCAAGTCCGAGCCCAAGCGACTCAAGGACTGGCAGGACAACAAGGTCTACGAGCAGGTTCTGAAGAAGAACGAGGGTCACAAGAAGTTCGTGCTGCACGACGGTCCTCCGTACGCCAACGGCCCGATCCACATCGGCCACGCCATGAACAAGATTTCCAAGGACATGATCAACCGTTACTGGATGATGCAGGGCTATGAGGTTCCCTATGTCCCCGGTTGGGACTGCCACGGTCAGCCGATTGAGCACAAGGTCGAGGAGAAGCTCGGCACCGAGAAGTTCAACCAAACCTCCACGGCTAAGATCCGTGAGCTCTGCAACAAGTTCGCTGTCGAGAACATCGAGCTGCAGAAGGCCGGCTTCCGTCGTCTGGGTGTGCTCGGCGACTGGGACAATCCTTACCTGACGCTCTATCACCAGCATGACGCCGCCGACATCGAGGTCTTCAAGGCCATGTTCGATAAGGGCATGATCTATCGTGGCCACAAGCCGGTTCACTGGTGCAAGCACTGCCACACCGCACTGGCCGAGGCCGAGATCGAGTATTCCGACGAGACGAGCCCCTCCATCTTCGTTCGCTTTGAGATGACTTCCAAGCCCGCCGGCCTCGAGAACTTCGACGGCCCGGTCGACTTCATCATCTGGACGACCACCCCGTGGACCATCCCTTCCGACCAGGCAGTTTCCCTCAAGCCTGGCGCCGCCTACGTCGCCGTTGAGCACGATGGCCGTGCCGAGGTCATGCTCGAGGACCTGGCTCCCAAGTGCTGCGAGGAGTTTGGCTGGGAGTACACCCCAGTCATGGTCGACGGCAAGCCCTATGTGGTTCCCGCCGAGACCTTCCACCACATCCACTACAAGCAGCCGATCTTTGACGGCGTCGAGGGCGTGGCGCTGCTGGCCGATTACGTCGGTGTCGATGACGGTACCGGTATCGTCCACAACTCGCCCGGACACGGCGTCGACGACTACTTTGCCTGCCTCAAGGAGGGCATCACCGACATCTGCATGCCGGTCGACGACGACGGCAAGTTCTACACCGGTGAGGAGTTTGGCACCGGTGGCCCCTTCAGCGGTATGGATACCGACGAGGCCAACCCGCACATCATCGAGTTCCTGCGCGAGCGCGGCACCCTGGTCCTCGAGAAGAAGATCACGCACAGCTATCCGCACTGCTGGCGCTGCAAGCACCCGGTTCTCTTCCGTGCCACCGACCAGTGGTTTGTCTCGATGGACAAGACCGGTTTGCGCGAGCAGGCTGGCAAAGAGGTCCGCGAGAACGTCAAGTGGTATCCGGCCCATGCCGCCAACCGCATTGGCGCCATGGTCGAGCAGCGTCCCGACTGGTGCATCAGCCGCCAGCGCAACTGGGGCGTGCCTATCCCCAGCTACACCTGCGCCGACTGCGGCGAGAAGGTCATGAACGACGCCACGCTCGACGCCGTTATCAAGCTCTTCCACGAGAAGGGCTCCGACGCCTGGTTCACCGACGCTCCTGAGAGCTACCTGGGCGAGGCCTGCGTCTGCCCCAAGTGCGGCGGCCATCACCTCAAGGCCGATAAGGACATTCTTGACGTGTGGTGGGACTCCGGCGTCTCCTGGAAGGCCGTCTGCGAGTACCGTCCCGAGCTGGAGTACCCGGCGGACGTCTACCTCGAGGGCTCCGACCAGCACCGCGGTTGGTTCCAGAGCTCGCTGCTCACCTCGGTGGGCGCAAACGGCCACGCTCCGTACAAGGCGGTCGTCTCGCAGGGCTTCACCCTCGACGGCCAGGGTCGTAAGATGTCCAAGTCGCTCGGCAACGTCATCGACCCCAACAAGGTCTGCGACGAGATGGGCGCCGACATCATCCGTCTGTGGGTCGCCTCCGTCGATACCAGCTCCGACGTCTCCATCGACCACGAGATTCTCGCTCGTACGTCCGATGCCTACCGTCGTTTCCGCAACACGCTGCGCTTCCTGCTCTCCGAGCTCGAGGGTCAGTTTGTGCCCGAGACCGACGGCGTCGCCTTTGCCGACCTGCTGCCGCTCGACAAGCTCATGGTCGCCCGCCTGACCCAGGTCCAGGCCGAGGTCGACGATGCCTACGCCAGCTACGAGTTCCCGCGTGCCTACCGTGCGCTCTACGACTTTGTGGTTACCGAGCTCTCCAACGTGTACCTCGACGCCCTGAAAGATCGTCTGTACTGCGATAAGCCCGGCTCGCTTGAGCGCCGCAGCGCCCAGACCGTGCTGGCCGAGCTCTTCTCGATGCTCATGCGCGACCTGCAGCCGATCCTGTCTTACACCGTCGACGAGGCCATGGCCTATGCGCCCGCCGGCTGCGTCGACCACCAGAAGTACGCCGCGCTGCTCGATTGGTACAAGTCGCCCATCACGGTCGACGAGGCCAACGAGTTTGAGGGCGTGCTCGAGGCTTCGCTCGAGCTCCGTAGCGTCGTGACCAAGGCCCTTGAGGATGCCCGCTCCGCTGGCACCTTCACCAAGAGCCAGCAGGTCCGCGTCAAGGCGGTCGTTCCCGCCGAAATGTATGCGCTACTGACCGGCGACAAGGCCGTCGACCTGGCCGAGTTTTACATCGTCTCCGATGTTGAGCTTACCCAGGGCGAGGAGCTTTCTGTTGCCATCGATGCTGCCGAGGGCGAGTGCTGCGACCGTTGCTGGAACTACCGCACCACCGTCGGCGAGTACAACGGCCACGCGCATATCTGCAAGCGCTGCGCGGAGGCTTTGTAGTTACGCGGTTTTACCAAACCGCGTAACCGGTTGACGCTGCAAACCCGTCAGAGCGGCAATCTGCCTTTCAGCTTCGGCGGCATGACCAGAAGGTCAATGCCGCCTTGTTTCAAGGCACCTTGCTCGCTC